>NZ_JBEHGF010000001.1:0-181046 GCF_040225725.1 Corynebacterium sp. KPL4015
CAACACCGAACGCATCCAACAACGACTCAAGGGCCTGACCCCGATGCAATATCGGAATCAGACCCTTGAACCCCTCATCACCTAGAATTAAACCAGTCCAACTTTCGGGGGCCAGTTCAAAATCCAGGGGAGGGAAATTTATTGCTCTAAGGCGAGATTACTTCTGGGAGCTTTCCGCTTCGGAAGACTCATCGTCTTCCTCTGGGTCACCGATAGCACCGGTTTCTTCGATCCACTTTTCAATCTCTTCCGGCGAGCGGTCGTGCTCTACGCCCTCGCGTTCGATGTAGTAGGTGTGATCGTCCTGGTTTTGCTTCTCAAATTCTTCCTTATCAAAGTCCACATCGTCATCACCGTCGAGCTTTTCCGTCACCTCGGTCACGAGCTCTTCATAGAGGGACTCGCTATCCATATTGGAATCCTCGAGGTGCTGGCCAATCTCGTCGTCGTAGCGATCTGCGTCGTATTCTTTGTTCGGATTCAGCTTAAGGTGCATCAGCGAACGCACGCGCTCGCGGCGCAGCGCCTCGTCCTGAATCTTGGACTGGCTGCGGAACCACGCAAAGACCAAGACGGCCACCATCGCGATACCCATATAACCGATGACCGGGTAGACGTACTGCATCAAGGTCTTGAAACCGAAGAAGGAGACGCCGAAGCCTGCGAAACAGCCGGCGATGAAGATAACGCGGAACTTTGCCTCGTTGCCCGCGGAAAGGCGCTTACCCAATGCGTAGAACATACCAATGGCGGTATTGAAAATCATCAGGTAAATAACGATGGCCATGATCCCACCCAAGACTGGGTTGACGCTATCGACCAAGGACAGCATCGGAATATCGGAGCCCTCGATCTCCTCGGCGTTCATCAACAGCGCAAAACCTGCCAGGCCCATCATGACGGAGTAGACGATGCCACCGAAGATGCCGCCCCAGCCGGCCTCGCGCGGGCTAATATTATCGCCGCCGATGACCAGCGACATGGATACCGCCAGCATCAAAGCCAGACCGTTGTAGTTCAGCGCGGAGACCAGCCAGTTGCCAATCGGGGTATCGATTTGGCTGGAAGCTTCCATCGCCGCTCCAATATCGTCTGGCATATGGAACATGGTGTAGATGGCCACGCCAATGACGGCGATGATGATGGACGGGGTGAGCATACCGATGACCTTGGACACCTTATTGACGTCCATCATGCCGACGGCAATCACGAGCCCCAGCATCAGCGTCGAGCCGATCCAAGCCGACCAACCAAATTGCTGCTCCATATTGGAACCTGCACCGGCCAGCATCACGAAGCCGATGGCAAAGAGCGTGATGATAACGGCCACGTCCAATAGCTTGGACACGATGGGATGGGTGACTTTGCGGAAGACCGTGTTGTGCTCAGTGGCGTGGAAATAGCTGCCCAATTGCAAGAACACGGTGCCCGCCAGCGTCATAATGGCCGCTGCGACAATAATGCCGGCAATACCCCAGGAGCCGAAGGCGGTGAAATATTGCACGACCTCTTGGCCCGTAGCAAAGCCTGCGCCTACCAGCAGGCCCACGAAGGACATGGCCATGGCGAGAATATTTTTATAAGACACAGTTGCCTAACTTTTGTAGCGGATAATTTTCACACACCAGTGCGCGCGTTCCAGGCCCCCTCCTTATCCCCCGACGCATGCAGGGAGGCGCGGCGCAGGAGTGTGCTCCTGTGCACATGGTACGTAAGCTAATAACGAAATCCTACTTGCACGTGCGTGAAATACAATACAACATCTTTTGTCGATGAAGTAGCTTACATACTTAATCCGCGAAAGTTTCTGTATCAATGACGAAGCGGAACTTTACATCACCGGCGACAACCCGCTCATAGGCTGCGTCAACGTCATCAACGCCCACCTTTTCGATGACCGCGCCAATACCGTGTTCTGCACAGAAGTCCAGCATCTCTTGGGTTTCGGCAATGCCGCCAATATTGTTTCCGGTCAATACCTTGCCGCCACCGACGAGGTTGCCCATGGTGATTCCCAATTCCTCTGGGGGCAGGCCGACCACAGACATGATCCCCCGGGGCTTCAACAGCTGCAGGTAGTCATTGAGGGAATAGGAGGCGGAAATGGTGGACAAAATCAGATCGAACTCGCCCTTGTGGTTAGCAAAGAAATCGGGGTCCTCACCCGATGCCAGTACCCGCGTCGCGCCGAGCCCATAGGCTTCTTGTTCCTTGCGCAGGGACCGGGAAATGACGGTGACCTCAGCCCCCTTGGCGGCGGCGATCTGCACACCCATGTGGCCCAGTCCGCCAAGGCCAACGATGGCTACCTTATCGCCTTCCTTGACCTGCCACCGGGCCAAGGGCGAGTAGGTGGTAATACCGGCGCACAAGAGCGGGGCGGCAACATCAAAGTCGAGGCCTTCTGGAATCGTCAACACGAAATTCTCATTGACCACGACCTTTTGCGCATAGCCGCCCTGGGTAATGGTTCCATCAACGTCTTCAGAATTATAGGTTCCCACCGAGCCGTTCAGGCAGTTTTGCTCTTGCCCATTGCGGCACTGCTCGCAGACCCCGCAGGAATTGACCAAGCAGCCCACACCCACGCGGTCGCCCGCCTTAAACTTGGTGACCTTGTCCCCCACTGCTTCCACCACGCCGGCGATCTCGTGACCCACCGTCAGCGGGAAGTGGGCCTCGCCCCACTCATTGCGAATGGTGTGAATATCCGAGTGGCAAATTCCGGCCGCCTTGATATCGATGACGACGTCATCCTCGCGCGGATCGCGCCGTTCGATTTCTACGGTGCGAAATGGTGCATCTGGGCTCGTTTTTGCAGAACTTTAGATTTAATTGGCATGTCACATAGTCTACGCTTTACCGCCCTGACCTGCCCAAATGAAAACTATGGTCAATTTAAAACCACGAAAGCCAGCCTCCGACCCCCTGTGGAAGCAGGGAC
Source organism: Corynebacterium sp. KPL4015 (assembly GCF_040225725.1). Lineage (NCBI taxonomy): Bacteria > Bacillati > Actinomycetota > Actinomycetes > Mycobacteriales > Corynebacteriaceae > Corynebacterium > Corynebacterium sp. KPL4015. The sequence goes on from NZ_JBEHGF010000001.1 coordinate 2,945, forward strand.
GAAGACTGGCTCGGTCAGTGGCGTATTAGCTCAGCTTCTCCGCGATCAGCTTATTAACCTGGCCCGGATCCGCCTTGCCCTGCGTCGCCTTCATCACGGCACCGACAATCGCGCCGGTCACCTTCTTATTGCCGGCGCGGTACTTCTCCACGATGTCCGGGTTGGCGGCCAAGGCATCATCCACAGCCTTTTCGATGGCACCGTCATCGCGCACGACCTCGAGGCCGCGCTTGGCGACGACCTCGTCAACGTCGCCCTCGCCCGCCAGCACGCCATCGACGGCTTGGCGCGCTAGCTTGGTGGTCAGTTTGCCTTCCGTGACCAAGGCGATGACGCGGGCAATGTGGGCTGGGGTGATATCCAGTTCGGCCAGGGTCTTGTCCTGCTCATTGGCCTTACCTGCAAGATAAGACACCCACCAGGAACGAGCCTCATCCGGCTTCGCGCCGGCTTCAACCGTTTCCACGATGAGATCCAGCGCGCCCGCGTTGACCAGGTCGCGCATCTCCTCGTCCTTAATGCCCCACTCCTCCTGGATGCGCGCGCGGCGGATCCACGGCAGCTCCGGAAGGGTTGCGCGCAGCTCTTCAACCCACTCGCGCGGGGCGATAACCGGCGGCAAATCCGGGTCATTGAAGTAGCGGTAGTCCTCCGCGGTCTCCTTCGGCCGGCCCTTAGAGGTAGAACCATCAGTCTCTTGGTAGTGGCGGGTCTCCTGCTCGATGCTGCCGCCATCGTCCAAGACCTGCGCCTGGCGCTGCATCTCAAAGCGCACCGCCTGTTCGACCGAGCGCATGGAGTTGATGTTTTTCGTCTCGGTACGGGTACCGAATTCTTCTTGGCCGATAGGGCGCAAGGAAAGGTTGGAGTCCACGCGCATGGAACCTTGATCCATGCGGGCATCGGACACACCCAAGGCGGCGACGAGCTCGCGCAGCGCCGAGACATAGGCCTTAGCCACTTCGGGGGCGCGCTCGCCAGCACCGATGATGGGCTTGGTGACGATCTCAATGAGCGGAATGCCCGCGCGGTTGCAGTCCACCAGGGATGCGGTGGCGCCATGAATGCGACCATCGGCGCCACCCAGGTGGGTCAGCTTGCCGGTGTCTTCTTCCATGTGGGCGCGCTCAATCTCTACGCGCCATTCCGTGCCGTCTTCCAGCACAACGTCGAGGTAGCCGTCATAGGCAATCGGCTCATCGTACTGGGAAATCTGGTAGTTCTTTGGCTGGTCCGGGTAGAAGTAATTCTTGCGGGCAAAGCGCGAGGATTCCGCGATGGAGCAATTAAGCGCCAGGCCAATCTTGATTGCACCCTCCACGCCCTTGGAGTTAACCACGGGGAGTGCCCCGGGAAGGCCCAGCGATACCGGATCGGTATTGGAGTTAGGGGCTGCGCTGAAGTTCGTGGCAGAAGTGGAAAACATCTTGGTTTCCGTATCCAGCTCCACGTGGACTTCCATGCCCATTACCGGTTCATACTTATCGAGGACCTCGTCAAAGTCCATCAGGTCATACATCGCAGCAGTCATGCGTGCCATCTTAATACGTCCGTGCACTCTCGCGCGCTAGCCCCTAGGGTGACTGTCATGACGACTCCACATACCGTAGACAATTCGCTTGTCGATGCCCCACTCATCAACATCGCCGTCTTTTCCACCGCCCCCACTACCGATGAGATCAAAGACGCCGTCAGCAGCACCTTTTCGGGGCGCGTCGGCGAGATTACTCCTGGCAAGAACCCGGGTAGCCTCGTGGTGCCTATCGATGGCGCGTTTCTCCTGCACTACCAGACCATTGATTCTGCACCCACCCCAGATAGTTACGGCCTCCACCCCATTTTGAGCGCCGATGCCGGCGACCTCAACACTGCGGGATCCCAGGTGCTCGTCTCGGTCCTTCCTGATAGCAAGGAACACGACCTCTCCCATCAATTTCGCGAGCCGCGTCGCGAGCACCTCGAGCTGCTGTCCCAGGCGACGTCCACAGTGGCCGAGCATCCCAATTGCCTCATCATCCACAACCCGCGCGGAAACGTCTCCATCTCCCCTGCGATGTTTAATGACGCCGTGCGCAATAACCTCGCGCCCATGCACATTGCGCCGGTGTGGATTACCCAATCTGGCGGCGAGCTCCGCGGCTACTCCATGGGCCTGGTCCAAGCAGGCCACCCGGAAATCCAGGCGCGCACCAGCTCGATGGATCCGACGGACCTCTATTACAAGCTGGCAAATATCGCCGACCACATCCTGCAAGGCGCCACCGTCAAAGGCGGCGATACCTTAGCCTTCGAGGAAGGCCAACCTCCGCTCACCATTACGGAAGAGCCCTGGTTCGTAGACCAAGACTTCCCTGCTGTCACCATTAATTTTTAGCTGACTGTGCCCTGCGGGCATCGCTAAAGCGGCACAGCGCTGCCAAAATCGCGCCGGACAAGTTGTGCCACACGGAAAAGACGGCGCCGGGCAAGGCGGCCAGTGGGCTCATGTAGGAAGAGGCAAGGCTGGTAGCTAGCCCGGAATTTTGCATTCCCACCTCCACGGCCATGGTGCGGCGCACCGGAACCGGCTGGCGGGTAAAGCGACCCGCGAGATAGCCCAGCCCGTAGCCGCACGCATTGTGAATGACCACGGCGGCAAAGACCAGCGCACCGGCGGTGGCAATATTGTCATGCGCGCCGCCGACCACGATGCACACGATCAAGGCAATCGCGGTAACGGAGATCCACGGCAAAGCCGCCTGAATCTTTGCCACGAGTCGGGGAAGCAGCATGCCGATGACGATGCCCGCGATGACTGGGACGAGCACCACCTTAACGATGGACCACGCCATCGATGCCGCGGAGACCGGCATGTGTTCGCCGGCCAACCACAAGGTCAATAGCGGGGTGAGGATGGGCGCCAAGAGAGTGGAGATGGAGGTCATGGTCACCGAAAGCGCGACATCGCCGCGCGCTAAGTAGGACACCACGTTAGAGCTCGTGCCACCTGGGGCGCAGCCAACCAAAATCACTCCGGCCGCGACCGCCTCTGGCAGATCCATGACTGCCACCACGGCGAGCGCGATGAGCGGCATGATGACGAACTGCGCCACCACGCCGAGCACCACCGGCAGCGGCCTGCGCACCACGAGCGCAAAATCTACGGGCTTGAGGGTAAGCCCCATGCCGAACATGACGATGCCTAACAGCGGCGTTACCTGCGGGGCAAAGGATGCCGCGGTGTCAGGGGCGATATAGCCAATAATGCCGCCGATGATTACGAGTATGGGAAAACCCAGCGTCGCGATGAGCGCTTGCCGTTCTTCCTGTTTTTCTGTAGCGCTATCGGTACTCATATACAAAAGAGTACCCTCCCACCATGTGAGAGGGCGATCTTAATATTCGAGACGGCGGGGAACTGAAAAGGGTTTAGCCGAAGAGCGCCTGCGCATTGCGGTAGCGGGCATCTGGCACCGTCTTCAACGTGCCCACGGCCTCTTCCAATGGCACAAGCTCGATGTCTTCGCCGTGCAGGGCCACACACATTCCTGAATCCCCGTTGTGCGCTGCGCGGGTAGCGTGCACGCCGTAGCGGGTCGCCAGGACTCGGTCATATGCGGTGGGTGTGCCGCCGCGCTGAATGTGGCCCAACACGGTGGTGCGGACGTCATAGCCGGTGCGTTTATTGATTTCATCGCCAATGACCTGGCCAATTCCGTTGAAGGTTTGGTGGCCAAATTGGTCGACGCCGCCGGCTTCAAATTCCATGGTGCCCTCCTTCGGCAGGGCTCCTTCAGCCACGCAAATGATGCCGTACTTCTCGCCCATCTGGAAGCGGCGTTCCATCGCCTTGGTAATTTCCGCGATATCGAAGGGCTCTTCTGGGATCACGGTGTAGTGTGCGCCGCCGGCCATACCTGCGTGCAAAGCAATCCAGCCCACGTGGCGGCCCATGACCTCCACGATGAGGATGCGATTGTGGGACTCCGCCGTCGTGTGCAGGCGGTCGATCGCATCCGTTGCCACCGATACCGCGGTATCAAAGCCGAAGGTATAGTCCGTGGCGTTGACGTCATTGTCAATGGTCTTCGGCACGCCCACGACGGGGATGCCATTATCGTTAAGCCACTTAGCGCCCTTGAGCGTGCCTTCGCCGCCGATGGCAACGAGGGCATCGACTTCGGCCTCGCGCATATTAGTCTTGATCTGTTCCAAGCCGGCCTTGAATTTATCGGGGTGCAGACGGCCGGTGCCCAAGATGGTGCCGCCGCGCAGAAGAATCCGGTCGATGCTGGCATCGTCGTAGAGATCGCGCCGGCGGTCTTCTAAAAGGCCAACCCACCCGTCTTCGTAGCCCACGACGGTATCGCCAAATTCGTTGGATGCGGTTCGCACAACCGCACGGATTACAGCATTCAGGCCGGGGCAATCGCCACCGGAAGTCAGTACAGCTAGACGCATGATCCCCAATTTAGCGCAGGATTTTTATCCATGCAGCGTGTCCACGTAGCGCAGCGAGGAGATAAGCCCCACCACCAGCGCGATAACAATCACGAGAATCGAATTGATGATCGCCGTGGTCGGATTACCCGTTTGCATGACGGCGGAGACTAAAGCCACGCCTACCACAGATCCCACCTGGCGGGAGGTGTTATACGCCCCCGACGCTGCGCCCATGTGATGAGGTGAAATATCGCGCAGCGTCGTTGCCGCGTTGGAGCCCCAGATAAAGGACTGGCCAATTCCTAGGGCGGCGATGGGCAATGCCAGCCACCACGGATTGGCATCGGCATGCATGACCCACCAGGCCAAACACAGCGAGGCGATCATGAGGCTAAATCCCACCAGCCCCATCAAGCGCGGATTCACCGCGTCCGTAAGGATGCCCGCGATGGGTGACATCAGCATCGAGACCAGCGCCATGGGAGCCACGATGATGCCGGCTTCCCCGGCGGATAGCCCCTTGACCGATTGCAGCCACAACATCACCGGCAACATGACCGAAGCCGCCATAAAGCCCATGGTCAAAATACCTACGGAGCCGGCCGCATAGTTGCGGTTGTGGAAGAGCTCCACCGGAAAGAGCGGCGTGGAGCCGCGATCCTGCGCACTAGCCTGCAGGCGCACGAACGCGATGCTTGCAACTATGCCGATGGCAAGCACCACCAGCACCCGCCAATCCCAGTCCAGCTCTGGGCCTTGTTGGATGCCAAAGACAATCGAGCCAAGCGCAATGAGCGAGACTATGGCCGAAGGTTTATCGATGTCCTGGGCCGTCGTCGGCAGCTTCGGTATCCACAGCAGGGCCAGCACAATGGCGGCGATAACAAATGGAATATGCACCCAAAAGGCCGCCTGCCAGCCAAAAGAAGCCACGAGGAACCCGCCGACTAGCGGCCCGGCCAATGACGCCACCGAGCCGATAATCCCCCACACCCCGAGCGCACGCCCGCGCCGCTCGCGGGCGAATACCCGGTTAATAACGGACATCGTCTGTGGCATCTCCAAGGATGCGCCCAGGCCCTGCACGATGCGTGCCACGATGAGCACTTCTATCGACGGCGCCAGCGCACACGCTGCTGCGCCGATCCCAAATAGCGCCACCCCGATACAAAACAGGGCGCGCTGGCCGAGGACATCACCAAGCCGCCCCGTAAAAAGTAGCGGCACCACCACGGCAAGCAAAAAGGCGGCCGAGACCCACATGATTTCATTGACCGTGGCGCCCAAATCCGTCTGAATATCCGGCAGGGCGATGGCCACCATCGACTGGTCCAACAGGGATACAAAGAAACCGAGGGATAGGGCGAACATGGCGAGCCATGCCTGGCGCTCCGATGGCAGGTTAGTCTCCACAGTCATGGCAGGAATTCTAGCGGGGCACACAAATCAGGCCTAGACTGGCCACCATGTCCATGATTGATATCAAAAAGCCACAAGACGTATCCACCGCCACCACCGTTACCCTCGGCCTTATCGGTGGTTGGGTCACCGCCCGCGAGACCGGCATTCGCCCTCTCGGCGGCGTCATCCTCGGCGCAGCGGGCCTGTGGGCCGGCCGTTCCTGGGCCAAGGAAACCAATCCAGCCACGACCGCGGGCCTATCCGCCCTGTATGTCGGCGCGTTCGGTGCCTCCCACCCATTGGCCAAGAAGATTGGCTCCTGGCCAGCAGTCCTCGCCGTAACGGCCGCCTCTGCCGGAGCCGCCTACGCGCTTTCCGATGCCAAGTAGTCCACCCCGCCACATAAACAACAGCACCATGGTCCCCCACTAAGGAGGATCATGGTGCTGAGTGGTTTTGTGAGTATTTACTCAACAACGTTGAAGACAACGGCGTTGTCCTCAGTGCCCAGTGCAGCCTGGCCGTCAGGCAGAGCATAGAAGGAAGGCTCGGACTCGAGAACGTCACGCAGGGAATCAGAAAGTGCCTGGGTGTGGTCATCGCACGCCGCCAAGGTGGAGGCGAAGTCACCTACGTGGATGGTGCCATCCTTATCCACATCGTAGGAGGTGGTGTAGGTATTGCAGCCATCATTGAGGACCAAGGACTGATCCTTGTCGAACTGCACGGTGAACTTGCCGTCTTCCTTAACCGAGTGCAGCTCACCGGTGATGGTCTGGCCCTCGATGTTGGGCACCAGCTTGTCAGCGTCTGCCGGCAGGGATTCCACCAAGTCGCTCTTGGCGGTGGTGTCTGCCACCTCGGTACCGGGCTCAGCCGGTGCGGGGTTTGCTGCGGGTTCCTCAGCGTTTGCGACGCCCATGGTCATGAGCGCAGCTGCGGAGACGGACATGGTCGCGGTTGCAATCTTTTTCAAAGTCATACCCAATAATTTACCCCTGCCGGATAGACATCCAACAGGGGTGTAAACGAATCGTTATCTAATCCGCAGCCATTTCACAGTGACAACGATTTTAGAAAGCGTGGCTATTTTTGGCGCTTGGCTTCATAGGCTGCGCCCACCTTGTACAGGCGGTCATCCTGGAAAGCCGGTGCCATGATCTGCAAACCGGTAGGCAGGTTAGTATCTGCAGCCAGGCCGGAAGGCACGGACATGCCGCACAGGCCGGCGAGGTTTAGCGGCAAGGTGCACAGGTCGAAGTTGTACATGGCCATGGGGTCTTCGGCCTTCTCCCCCAGCTTAAACGCAGTGGTCGGGGTGGTTGGCGAAACCAGCACGTCAGCCTGCTCAAAGGCGCGGGCAAAGTCCTGGGCGACCAGGGTGCGCACGCGCTGCGCCTGCAGGTAGTAGGCATCGTAATAGCCCACGGACAGCGCATACGTGCCCAGCATGATGCGGCGCTTGACCTCGGGTCCGAATCCCTCTGCGCGGGACTGGGACATGACCTGCTCCGCAGAGTGAGAGCCGTCATCGCCAGCGCGCAGGCCATAGCGCATGCCATCAAAGCGGGCCAGGTTGGAAGAGACCTCACACGGCATGATCAGGTAGTAGGCGGCCAATGCCTCATCGAAGTGCGGGCAGTCCACCTCGACGATTTCCGCGCCCTGCTCGCGCAGCTGTTCCACGGCGGCGTGGTAGTTCTCCATCACGCCGTCCTGCCAACCATCGCGCTCGAATTGCTTGATAAGGCCTACCTTAACGCCACTCAGATCGCCATTTGCGCCTTCGCGGGCGGCCTCCACCACGGGGGCAACAGGCTTGTCCACAGACGTGGCGTCGAAGGCATCGTGGCCAGCAATAACCTTGTGCAGGAGTGCGGTATCCAGGACGGTACGACCACAGGGACCCGCCTGGTCCAGCGAGGAGGCGGCCGCGATCAGGCCGTAGCGAGACACCGTGCCGTAGGTAGGCTTCACGCCAACGGTATTGGTCAGTGCCGCAGGCTGGCGGATGGAACCGCCGGTATCGGTACCAATGCCCAGTGGAGCCTGCCCCGAAGCAAGTGCTGCTGCCGTGCCGCCGCCGGAGCCACCCGGGGTGCGCTCGGTGTCATACGGGTTGTGTACTGGGCCAAAGGCGGAATTCTCATTGGACGAACCCATGGCAAACTCGTCCAGGTTCGTCTTACCCAAGATCGGGATACCGGCCTCGCGCAGACGCTTGGTCACCGTGGCGTCGTAGGGAGACATGTAGCCTTCGAGCATCTTGGATGCGGCGGTGGTGGGGGCATCGGTAGTAACCAGCAGGTCTTTCAAGGCCAGCGGCACACCGGCCAATGCCGATGCAGGCTTTTCGCCGGCGTCGAGGGCCTTATCCACGGCATCGGCAGCCGCCAGTGCTTCCTCCTGCCCCACGTGCAGGAAGGAGTTAAGTTCGGGATTGGTTTCCGCGATGCGATCCAAAAAGGCCTGGGTAACCTCGCGGGAGGTCACCTCGCGCGAGTGAATCTTTTCCGCCAGCTCGGCGGCGGTCAAAGAGGTCAGTCCCTCCGCAGGTACGACAACGTTGGTCATTTACTCTCCTCCCAAAATCTGTGGCACGACGAATCGCTCATCTTCCACGGCCGGCGCCTGATCCAAGGCCTGCTCGGCGGTAAGGGTGCGCACGATGACGTCTTCGCGCATCGGTGCATCCACGGAGTGCGGGTGGCTCATCGGTTCCACGCCTTCAGTGTCCACATTCCTTACTGCGGAAACGGAATCAACAATTTCATCAATCTGGCTTGCGAATTGGGCTAGATCTTCATCGCTTAATGCCAGGCGGGAAAGCTTGGCAAGGTGGGCTACCTCATCACGCGAAATCTCAGACACGCGAACTCCATCCTTTTTCCATAATCGACGCGCAGGTAAAAATTATTTTCCCGCGCGTACTATGTAAATTGCTAAGGCTCCATAATACTGCACCAACCCGCGCAGTTGCCGAGTCACCCCGAATTATTGCCCCTTGAACGCCGCACTGTGACCCAGGTATCGTAAATGGGACTACAAGCTACTGAAAGCGTGCGACTTAATGTCTTACCTAATCCGTGTCCTGCTTCCCGATACCCCTGGTAGTTTGGGCCAGCTTTCGGAGGCCTTCGGGCTGGTTGACGGAAATATCCAATCGGTTGACATCGTAGAAACCTTCCCGGATGGCACCGTCATGGATGACATTGTCATTGAGCTTCCCGCAGACGCGATGGCTGATGCACTCATCACCGCCGCCTCCTCCGTCCATGGCGTGGAAATAGATTCGATTCGGCCCTTCAGCGGCCGCGTGGACCGGCGCGGGCAGATCGAGTTATTAGCGCGCGTGGCCGCCAATGCCTCAAACGTCACGGCAGCAATGGAGGAAGTCGTCGCGGCCATTCCAAAGGCAGCGACCTCCACGTGGGCCATCGTCATTGACAATAATGAGCCGATTCACCGCGTCGCTTCCTCAAACGCAGCCCCTGCCGATGACGATACGATTCCGGTCGACCTCAACATCGACAGCGCACGCACCTTGCACCCCGATAAGGACGAGTGGGTGCCAGAAAGCTGGGCACTGCTCGATTCCGCCCTGGCGGCCGCTCCCCTGGGAGATACCGGGATGGTCATCGCCATGGGCCGCACCGGCGGTCCAGAATACTTAGCCTCTGAGGTCGAGCACCTCGGCCACATCGGCACGATTTTGGGTGCCTTCCTCAAATAAGCCCGGCGCGGAGAGTCTACACTTCCCCGGTGTTTAAGAGCGTGTGGAACTGCTCTTCGTTCAAGATAGGCACCCCGAGATCGCGGGCCTTATCCTCCTTGGAGCCGGCATTGGCCCCGGCGACGAGGTAGGAGGTTTTCTTCGATACGGACCCCGTTGCCTTTCCGCCGCGGCTGATGATGGCTTCCTTGGCGGAATCGCGTGTGAAGTCTTCGAGGCTGCCGGTGACAACGATGGTTAGCCCCTCTAGGGTCTGTTCCTTCCTGTCCTCGGCGGCTACCTCCATGGCTAGGCCGGCTTCTGCCCATTTCTCGACGATGGTGCGGTGCCAGTCCACCTCGAACCAGGCGTGGAAGGACTCAGCGATGACTGCGCCCACGCCGTCTACCTCTGCAAGGTCCTCGGTCTTAGCGGCACGCAGCTTCTCCATGGAGCCGTAGCGCGCTGCCAAGGCGCGGGCGGCAATAGGGCCGACGTGGCGAATAGAAAGTGAGACCAGCACCCGCCAGAAGTCGCGGTCTTTAACCTCTTCTAAGTTCTGGAGCAGGTTCTTGCCCGCGGTATTGACCTTGGCGTTGCCCTCTTTTTTGCTGCGCTTATCCTTCGTATCGCGCTTGGCCGTATAGACATCGGAAGCAAGCAGCTTTTCTTCCGTTAGCTCAAAGAGCTCGGATTCATCGGTGAGGATACCGTTTTCGATGAGGTCCATGGCCCCCTTCTCTCCCAGTGCCTCGATATCGAGGCCCTTGCGGGAGGCGAGGTATTCCAGTCGCGCGGAGAGCTGGGCTGGACAAGATTGAGTATTGGGGCATCGCCAATCAGCATCGCCATCCTTTTGCGGGGCGAGCGTCGTGCCGCAGGCTGGGCACTGCGTGGGGAAGCTCCATTCATATTCGCTGCCATCGCGCTGTTCGCGCACGGGGCCTAGTACCTCTGGAATGATTTCGCCGGCCTTGCGAATAATAATGGTATCTCCGATGAGCACGCCCTTGCGCTTGACCTCGGACTGGTTGTGCAGGGTGGCCATGGATACCGTGGAGCCGGAGACAAAGACCGGTTCCATGATGGCAAAGGGGGTAACGCGCCCCGTACGCCCGACGCCGACCTCGATGTTTTTCAGCTTCGTCGTGACCTCTTCCGGCGGGTACTTATAGGCAATGGCCCAGCGCGGTGCGCGGGAGGTCGCCCCGAGCTGGCGCTGTGAGCCCAAATCGTCGACCTTGACCACGAGCCCATCCATTTCAAAAATCGCATCGTGGCGGTGTTCGGCCCAGTAAGATACTTCCTCTTGTACTTCGGCGGCGGAGTGCACCTGCTTGGTATAGGGAGATACGGGCAGCCCCCATGCGGCGATCGCCTTATAGGCATCGTGCTGGGAGGAGGGGGAAAATCCCTCGCGCGCGCCTAGGCCATGGCAAACCATGCGCAGGCGGCGCTTTTTCACCTCGGCGGGATCCTTCATGCGCAGTCCGCCGGCCGCAGCGTTGCGGGGATTGGCAAACCGAGCCTTGCCGTCCGCCGCGCGCTCCTCATTGATTTCTTCGAAATCTTCGGGGCGCATATAGACCTCACCGCGGATTTCAATGAGTTCCGGGACTGGGTACTCTTCGGTGCCCGTAAGCTCGTGCGGGATATCAGAAATGACCCGCGCATTGGCGGTAATCTCCTCGCCCACTGTGCCATCACCACGGGTGGCAGCGGTATCCAAACGCCCATTGCGGTAGACCAAGTCGATGGAGAGGCCATCGATCTTCAGCTCCGTTAGGTAGGTCTTGGCGGGCGTCCTATCCAACCAGTCCTGCATCTCACCGGCGCTAAAGACATTGTCTAGGCTCATCATGCGCTCGAGGTGCTCAATATCCTCCCCGGCGTTTGGCGCAGCACCTACTTGCTGGGTGGGCGAATCCGGAACCGCCAGCTCCGGGTGCTGCTTTTCTAGGTCCACCAGGCGCTGGAAAAGCGCATCAAAGTCGGCATCGGGAATCGCGGGTTCACCGTTGTAATACAGGTTGCGGTGGCGGCGCACTTCTTGCGCCAAGTCGTTCCATTCACGTTGCACATCAGCTGGATTAGTCACGGTATCCAAGTCTAGCGATCCCCCATGTCTGGGCTAGCTACTAAGGTATGGACCATGAACTTCGACGCCTCCCGCATGCTCGCCTTCGACCTTGAGACCACCTCCGCCAACCCCAAAGACGCTCGTATCGTTACCTCTGCCCTGGTCCGCATTGACGGCCGCGATGTCCAGAAGGTGGAGCACCTTGCAGATCCCGGCATCGAGATCCCCCAAGCCGCAACCGACGTGCATGGGATTACAACGGAAAAGGCCCAGGCTGAAGGCCGCCCGCACGAGGAGGTCCTCAAAGACACGGTTAATGCCATCAAGTCCGCGTGGGACGACGGCCTGACGCTCATCGTCTATAACGCGGCCTTCGACCTTACCGTCCTGCGCAGCCTTACCGGCGATTTCACGGTCACCGGCCCGGTCTTTGACCCGTACGTCATTGATCGCGTGAGCGATAAGTGGCGCAAGGGCAAGCGCACCCTTGGCGCGGTGTGTGAGCACTACGGCGTGGAATTGAGCAATGCGCACGAGGCCACTGCCGATGCCCTCGCTGCCGCCCGCGTGGCCTGGAAGCAGGTTCGCCAGCATTACCCCAACCTCGCGCAGATGGACGAAAACGAGCTCATGGAGTTCCAGGCGGTCAAGTGGTACGAGGACCGCGTCGCCTTCAAGAAGTACTTAGAAGGCAAGGGCCGCGATGCCTCCGATGTCTCGACGGCGTGGCCGCTAATTTCCTAATTCCCTTGCCATATTTCTAGAGTTTTGGAATTCTAGAAATATGGATTCTTTAGAATCGCGCATTGCCCACCTTGAGGCTCGCGTCACCAAACTCGAAAACCCCGCCCCTGACCCCATCGAATCATCCGCAAGCGAGTCCACCATGTGGCTTGCGGATGCGCTTGAACCTTCTGACCAGCTTCCTGAGGGGTCCGTCATTTTTGGCGGTAACATCACCACCGGCCTAGGCTCCTATGTCTACCAATGGCAACGCCCAACAGACACAGTGACCGCTGGAGACTGGTCCGATAATCTCGAGCGCCTCGCCGCATTGGCACACCCCGTGCGCGGTGAAATCCTGCGCCGCCTCCTTAGCTCACCAGCCACCGCCACAGAACTGGTGGAAGAGGAAATCGTCACCTCCACCGGCACCGCCTACCACCACCTCAGTGCGCTTACTAATGGTGGCTGGACCACCAAGACAAACGGGGAATACTCAATCCGAGCGGCCCGCGTCATCCCCCTGCTCACAATCATTACCGCAAGCGAGGATCACTAATGCGAAAGCGAAAAATGGCGCTAGCCATCACCGCCACCATCATGACAGCGGCCCTCTTACTCTTGATTGGGCCGCGGCGGATCGCTGTGGCCACCACTGAAACAGGCGACGCCACTCTATCCGCCACACTGCGCAATCACACCGAACCGGGTTTCAATAATCTCATCGCCTTCACGCTGCACGAAGGGAAAGCCACCTTCGCGGGACTTGGCGCGGATGAACACACCGAGGTAGAAATCGGTTCGGTGACCAAGATGTTCACCGCAGAATTAGCTCATCAGCTTGTGGAAGAAGGAAAGATAAGCCTTGACACCACCGTGGGCGAAGTCCTGGATGTTGGCCAAGCACCCATTTCCGAGGTCACGGTACAAGAGTTGCTCAACCACACCTCAGGATTGCCCCGGCTAGCACAAGGGAATATTTTCGCTGATGCAATCACGGCGGTCACTGGTGCTAATCCCTACGCAGGTGAGACCACCCAAGATATCCTCGACGCTGCCACCGAAGCGGATCTTAAAGATCGTGGAACAGAGACTTATTCCAATATGGGATATGGACTACTCGGCCACCTCCTGGAAACGGCTGCCGATTCAGCCTATGAAGACCTGCTTCAGGAGAGAATCTTTCAACCTGCCGGAATGACGGAGACCTACCTCATGACCCCAGGATCTGTCCCCGATGATGCCCCACGGGGCCTTACTGCCACCGGCCGGGAGGCCGATCCATGGGAGATGGAAGGCAGCAATGCCGCAGCGGGCGCAATACGATCGACTGCACATGACATGGCAGCTTTCGCTGAGTGGATTATGGATAACGGCGATATGGCCTATGGCTGGCAAAAGCGAAGACAACCAAAGCTTCTGGCACGACGGCGGAACGGGTGGCTACTCCACAATGCTCATCATAGATCCGGAAAATAAGCGCGCAGCCTTCGCCAATAATGACACTCCGATGTGGACTAGTGACCTCGCCCAAGCGCTATTCGATGAGATTTAAGGAATTCCAATGATTACCACCCTAATCCTTGCCGCCATCACCGCATCCGAAGTCTGGGACGCGTGGAAAGCGCTCAAAAAACCATCTTCCCCGGGGATGCTTATCGCGTCAGCGATTATCAGCATCGTCATAATCGCCTTCATTGGTAACGCAGTTCCGTGGTACAGGGAAGTCAACTACGGATGGTGGTACGCTCTCGTAACCGCTTGTTCCCTACACATGGGCGCCGTCGCCTGGCGTATTTACACAGATCACAGTGAAAAGTCTCCGAAGACAGATAGCCTCGTGCGCGCCGCTTAAAGGTCGCCCGCATCGCGGGTGAGGATCGCGGCAGTCTCGGTTACAGAGCGCAATGAGCTTGCCGATGCCCCAGCCGGAAACACATCAAAGTGATCCACGAGCAACTCACGCGGCATGCCAATGCGGTCCAGGTGGCGGGCAAGTGAAATCGCCTCGGCCCGCGCGTCTTTGCCGGAAAGTGCGACACCGACCCGGCGGCCTTCGGACAGGTGCTCGCCCATCCCATCGAAATGCTCCGGGGTAGAAAGGCGGTCGCGGTAGCGCGCATCAACGAGGAATGCTGTCGCGGCCCCAGCCACCGACCACAGCGGCGGACAATAAAGATAATCCGCCTCAAAGCGCAGGAGGGTCTCGAGTGCCACCTCGTCAGGGACGGCGGGTATCGAATCAAAGTCGGTGGTTCCTGGAATGCGGCCAGCGATGACATCGGCAAGCAGCGGTTCATCCAGTTGCACCACGACCTCGCCGTGGAAGCGGCGTGCGACGTCAGTAGCGTGGGCGCGGATGCCGTGCAACAGGGCATCGGAAAGCTCTGCAAAGGCACCGGAATCGGTGAGGACGCGGTGGCCATCGGCAAGCTCAATGCTGGCCGCCAGCGACCAGGGGCCGAGAGCCTGAATTTTGATGCGAGGCACGGTCTCTCCCCACACCTGCTGCACCTCATCGAGGTCGCGCTCGAGGCGGTCCCACGCGCGGCGAGTAAGCAGCTGGGGACGGGCCGTCATGCGCCACGAACGGGGGCCGCGATCGATAGTGATGGCCTCGAGCATGCTTGCGGTACGCCCCACCGAATCGGAGCCCAGCCCGCGTTCCGGTAGCTGCGGGATGGCGGGAAGCTCAGTCTCGCCCATAATGATGTCCGCTGCCTCCGCCATAGAGGTGCCGGGCATGGGCCCGAGTGCGAATCCGGTCATTTATACGGTCTCGCAGATGGTGCCGGAACCGATGACGATATCGCCCAAGTCATCTGGGGAAGGCAAGTACAGCACCGCAGCCTGTCCACGGGCAACGCCAGACAGTGGCTCCTTGAGCTCCAATCGCATCGAATCAGCGGCGCGGTCCACGTGGGCAATGCACGGCACTACGGAACCGTGCGCACGAACCTGCACCTCGCACTCAAAGTCGCCGTCCATGCCAGGGTGCAGGTACTTGAGGCGGTCGGCCCGGATGGCGGTAACCGCCAAGTCCTCGCGCGCGCCGACGGTTACCGTGCCCGTTGCGGCGTCGATATCGGTGACGTAGCGCGGGCGGCCATCGGCAGCCGGGGCCTTGATGTCCAGGCCCTTGCGCTGGCCGATGGTGTAGTTCCACGCACCATCATGTTCCTTAAGCTCCGTTCCCTCTTGGTCCACGATCATGCCGGGGCGAAGGCCGATCCGCGATCCAAGGAACTGCTGGGTATTTCCGTCTGGAATGAAGCAGATGTCATAAGAATCCGGCTTCTTCGCTGTGGAAAAACCGTGTGCCGCAGCCTCTTCGCGGATTTGCGGCTTGGGGGTATCACCGATGGGGAAAAAGCAGTGCTCCAGCTCCTCAGCGGAAATAACGCCGAGCACATAAGACTGGTCTTTATTCTCATCCTTGGAGCGGCGCATGTAGCCATCATCATCAAGGGTGGCGTAGTGGCCGGTCGCAACGGCATCAAAGCCTAGGGCCATGCCCTTTTGCAGCAGCGCGCGGAACTTAATCTTCTCATTGCAGCGCAGGCAGGGATTCGGGGTTTCACCGCGGGCATAGGAATCCACGAAGTCCGTGATGACCTCTTCCTTGAATTCCTCCGAAAAGTCCCATACATAGAACGGAATGCCCAACTTATCGCAAATGCGGCGGGCATCGGCGGAATCCTCCAACGAACAGCAGCCGCGGGCCTTTTCGCGCGTTTGCTGCGCGTCCTTATGCAGGGCCAGGTGCACGCCGACGACATCGTGGCCAGCCTCCACCGCACGGGCGGCGGCGACAGATGAGTCCACGCCGCCAGACATTGCTACCAATACTCGCATTGCATTCCCCTTTAAATACCTCGACTACAGGCCCGAAAGTGTACTCCCTTGCCCCAACGCAGCTTAAATCGATTCCATTCCCTAAGCTTGAATCCCATGGGTAGAAAGCGAGCTGCGAACAGGTCAGGCATCACCGGGACCTACGAGATATCCACCGGCACCGCCGAGGTTGTGCCGGATGAATTCCGCGACGGAGCCTATATCCTTAACGTCAATGGCGTTCCTAGCAGCCATATCGTGCTGGGCGAGCCGCAGGAACTCGACTTTGAGTACATGCGCTGGATCGCAGCGGCGGTGGAATACCTTAATACGGTCTCGCCCAATAAACTGCGTGTTACCCACCTCGGCGGGGCGGGTTGCTCACTCCCGCGCTACTTCGCCGACCTGTGGCCGAACAGCCGCCATACGGTGGTCGAGCTCGATGCCAAACTGGGAGAATTGGTCCGCGAGCTTTTCGATGTCCCCCGTTCCCCCACCGTCAAGATCCGCCCCGGCGATGCCCGAAAAGAAACCGAAGGTTTTCTTCCCGCCAGCCGCGATATCATTATTCGCGATGTCTTCGCTGGGGATAAAACCCCGAAAGACCTAACCACTGTGGAGTTTTTCCAAGCGGCTAAATCATCCCTGTCTGCCGGCGGCCTTTATGTGGCCAACTGCGGCGATCACTCGGACCTCCAGTTGGCGAAGAAAGAATTGGCCGGGCTTTCTGAGGTTTTCGATCACCTCGCCGTCATCGCCGACCCGCCCATGCTCAAAGGGCGCCGGTATGGAAACATCATCTTGCTGGCCTCAGATACAGAACTGCCAGCTGAGGGTTCGGTACAAGCCGCTCAGCTGGCAAAGGCACTCTTAGGTGGGGCCGTCCCAGCTCACTTCAAGGATGAAAGCTGGACCCGTAAATTCTTTGCGGGAGCTACTTCAGCACACGATTGAGCAGCTCGGCCACCTGATTAGCATCGAAGTCGGGGACATCGGCACCGGCCTTCTTCGCGGCATCCTTAGCTTCTTCTACCTGAGCTCCAGAGACCTCACCTTTGTCGACGCCATTGACATGGCCAGCGTTTTCTAGCAGCGTCGCCAAGTCGCCCACGGTGAAGTCACCAACCGCCATCTTGCCAAGTTGCTTCAGAGGTAGAGCGTTTTCCTCTTCCAAGGCCTTCACAAAGGCCGCCAAGCCCTCAGCAGCCTGGGCATCGAGGCCGGCGTCTTTGGCGGCATCGGCAAGCTGGGGCATTGCAATGAGGCCAGCCGCAAGGGCGAAGATTGCACCAATCACCGGCGTGCTATCGGAGCTAAGGTCCACACCATCGTCGAGGACGAGGCTATCGAGCGCGCCGCCGATATCGACGTAATTGCCGCCGCTAAAAGACTCTAGCTGCTGCTTCGAGCCATTAAAGAGGTTCAAGTCCACATCGGTAGGAATACCAGCGACCTTGCCCGATCCAGAGCGCTGCCAGAAGGACAGGTTCTTCCACCCACCCACTGGATCCGGGGCTTCATCCTGGTATGCCGCCAACCACAGTGGCATATTGGAGAACTTCTGGGAGTTATTCATCTCGCCCATCCAGAAGTACTTGTAGGTATAAATCATTGGGGTGCGGTTGGTCAGGCGCTTGAGTTCGGAGGTAAATTCCTCGATCCAGCTCTCCAACTGGGAGGCCGACTTGCCCTCGGAGACCTCGATATCAAGCACCGGCGGCAACGTCTGATTCGGCGCCAACGCAATCTGCGCCGCAAAGTTGGCCGCCTGCGTCTTCGCATCGCCAGCTGGGCGCGCATAGTGGTATGCGCCACTCTTCAGGCCGTGCGCATTGGCCGCCTGAATATCTTTAACGTAGTGCGGGTTAATCCAGTCCCCACCCTCAGTGGCCTTAACAAAGGCGAAGGACTGGCCGTCAGATTTCACCTTATTCCAGTCAATAGGCATGCCACCGGGGTGCTGGTGGGCAGCAATATCGATGCCTTTCGGTGCGCTGTTTCCCAATGCTGCCTGCGCGGCAGCGGTCCCGCTCACCGTGACTGCAACTGCAGCGATAACCGCGATGATGCTCTTGCGGAGTGCCCTCATAGTTGTCATGCGCGAGAGTCTAACAATCATTCACACTAACCACATTTGCAACACGCGTACCTCGCGTGGGAATTTTTCACTCCCCTATCCAGTTTTGCGGAAATGTACCATTTAGAACACATATTCGCTTTTCGGCTTGCGGGAGTCAAACGGATAACTTATGGTAAACCTATGAACATTAGACACTTAGTGCGAAACTCGGGGGATAATCGCCATGGAACCCTACTACCTCATCACTGATCCACACGATGAAATAGCAGTTAGTGCCACGTGTAATAGAAAATCCGACTACCTACTCTGGAAGGAAATTCGACCAGGTTTAGAAACTGATTTCGATATTGCCTGTCATACGCTGGCAGGTCGCACCGGCTTAAGCGAACGGCGCACGAGGGATATCACCATGGCGCTATACCGCTTAGAGGAATTGCCACGCACAAAACTGCTGCAGGAAACCTACTACTTCCTCGACTTCTCTCGGCTTATCACCATTGATGCGGTCTTAAGCAAACTTGGCGAGGTAGACAGCGGCGTCCTTCAACGCATAGACGCCGAATTGGAAAAATACCTGACTCCCACAAAGCCGGGTCAAAACTTTCCATCAAATGCTGCCCTTCGCCGAAAGCTCAATGGGCTTATCACCATGGAATCCCCAGACACCACAGGTGATAAGGAATCCGAGGAAGAAGACGGGCGAAATGACTCCTATTTCATCTACCCCACCGCGGGCGGACGAGCAGGGTTAAACGTAGAGTTCGATGAAGATACACTCATCCTCATTGACGAGGTTGTTCAGCGTACTTCGGAAGGGCACAGACTCAGTAAGGCCGATGCACTGGCCCAGCTGATCCTCGGAACCATCGAAGATAAATCTCAGGTACACCTTTATATGTACCGCGCCAGCGACGTAAAAGCGGCTCCAGGATTTATCCATGGCTACGGGTGGGTTCACCCAGATACCGCTGACCGTCTAACACCGACCACTACCCGGGACATGGACCAGGCGGCAACAAGGGTAAGCCCGGCCTACTCCACTCCATCGCTCATCGGTGCCTATGTGGAGGGTCGCGATGGTGTGTGCCGCTGGCCTGGGTGCAACCGCCCGGCCTACAGGTGCCAAAAAGACCACCGGATCGATTTCTCAGAGGGAGGAAAGACGACGGCTGGAAATTTAGCCTCACTATGCCAGCACCACCACAACGTAAAGACGGATAAAAGCGCCTTTTACATCATGGATCCGCACAGCGGGGATATCATCTGGCTCTTCCAAGACGGACGGTGGGAATACGATGAGCCGCAGGGTCCGCTAGCGACGAAGAATAGGAACTGGGCACTGACCGTTGCCCAGGCAATCGCCGCCCGGAGGAATGCTGCCAAAGAAAGGGCTGATACTTAAACCGTGCGGGCTCGGGCGACGACCTCTGGTAAATGCGCGAGCACGTAATCCACATCGTCTTCGGAAGTAAGGCGTCCCAGAGTGAACCGGAGGGACCCAATTCCTTCTTCCTCGCTGACACCCATTGCAGAAAGCACATGGGACATGCGGTTGACGCCTGCGCTGCAGGCACTGCCAGTCGATGCCTCAATCTGCAGCGAGTCCAGCAACATGATGAGGCTATCGCCATCGGTGCCGGGGAAAGAAACGTGTAGGTGCGACGGCAAGCATGGCTCGGTGGAATTCACTACAACGTTGTCGATGGATGAGAGGATCCCATCCCGCAGCTTACTCCGAAGTGCAGCGATGCGCTCGCCCTCGGCAGCGCTTTCTGCGATCGACTCCTCCAACGCAGCGGCGAGCGCGGAGGCGCTAGCTACGTCTACCGTGCCAGGGCGAAGTCCGCGTTCTTGCCCGCCGCCGAAGGAAATCGGCTGCGGCGCAGGGGTGCGCTTGGCCAAAAGCACGCCAATACCGCGCGGGCCGCCAAACTTGTGGGCGCTGGCGGCAAGCGTTGTGATGCCCAATTCCGCAAAATTGATGGGCAGCTTGCCCGCTACCTGCACCGCATCCACGTGCATGGGAATACCGGATTGTTGCGCGAGGGATGCGAGATGCTCGATGGGCTGAATCGCACCGGTTTCGTTATTGGCCCACATGCAGGTGGCAAGATCGGCAGGTTCCGCGAAGGCGCCCCCATCGCTGATATGCCCGCTGCGGTCCACAGGG
The DNA here is from genome assembly GCF_040225725.1 of Corynebacterium sp. KPL4015. Taxonomy (NCBI): domain Bacteria; kingdom Bacillati; phylum Actinomycetota; class Actinomycetes; order Mycobacteriales; family Corynebacteriaceae; genus Corynebacterium; species Corynebacterium sp. KPL4015. The sequence continues at coordinate 23,367 of NZ_JBEHGF010000001.1, forward strand.
AGCAGGTCCACGGTTGCGCCGCCTTGGGCAAGCTTGCTCACGGTATCGCGTACCGCTGGGTGCTCAATATCCGTCGAGATGACGCGGTTGGTATTTCCCGCCGCATAAAGCCCCTGGATAGCGATATTATCCGCTTCGGTGCCAGAGGAGGTAAAAATGACCTCGATGGCTTCGCACCCAAGGAGGGAGGCGACTTTCTCGCGGGCATCGTCAAGCACGGAACGGGCCCTACGGCCAGAGGCGTACTGCGCGCTGGAGTTGAGCGATCCGGAGGCGGCAACCCATGCGTCGATGGCGGATTGGCGCATCGGCTGGGTTGCTGCGTAGTCGAAATAGTGCGGCATTACTGGCGCGCCTTCAATTCCTCGGTCAAAGCTGGGGCGATTTCGTGCAGGTCTCCGACGACGCCGAGATCGGCGATTTGGAAGAACGGTTCATCTTGGTCCTGGTTAATCACCACGATGGTGCCGGAGGTCTGCATGCCCGAGGTGTGCTGAATGGCACCGGAAATGCCCAAACCAATGTAGAGATCTGGCGACACGGTCACGCCTGTCTGGCCCACCTGGTGGGTAGCGTCGTAGAAGCCTTCATCGACGGCGTCGCGGGTGGCACCGACGGCGCCACCGAGGGCATCGGCAAGCGGCTCTACGATCTCGCCGAACTTATCGCCGACGCCGCGGCCGCCAGAAACCACAACCTTGGCTGCGGTGAGCTCGGGACGGGCGGACTTCTCGGCCGAAGTAAAGGAATTAACCTTGACATCCTTCTCGGTTGCCGCAGGCAGTGGCATTGGGGCCGCCTGAGTTTCCACCTGCTGGGGCTCCGCCGCAACGGAACCCGGCTGCAGGGTATAAATCGGGCAGCTGCCAATGGCCTGCGAAGTGGTCTCGTAGGTGCCGCCGAAAATGGTCATCGTTGCAGACCCATCCGCCTCAATGGAATCCACATTGACGAGCGCACCGGAGGCCAAGCGGGCGGACAAGCGGCCCGCAATCTCGTTATTCGTCGGGCTGGCGGCCAGAACGATGGGCGCCGGATTGGCTGCGCCCAAGGCGTGCAAAGCATCAACCTCAGGGGTCACCAGGCGCTGGTCATAATCCTCCGCCGTTGCCTGCACTACCTGGGCGGCACCGAGGGCGGCTAGCTCGGCATCGAAGGAATCTGCCTGCTTTCCGATGACCACCGCAGACACCGTCCCCAATTCGCGTGCGGCGGTAATGAGCTCACCGGTAACGGGGAGAATGCTGTCTGCATCGTGTTCAACAAGTACGTAAACGTGAGACATTTCTACTCCTAAATCAAGTTCTTTGCGGCAAGGAAGTCAGCAATCTTCTTCGCAGCATCCTGCGGCTGTGGCTCCGAGATAACCTCGCCGGCCGTGCGCGGTGGGCGCTTAGAAGAAGAAGTGACCGTCGTGGTTGGTGCAATGGCATCAATGCCTAGGTCGGCCACGCTCAATGTGGTGATTTGTGCCTTCTTAGCGGCCATAAGCCCCTTGAAGTTTGGGAAGCGCGGTTTATCAGCCTTATCGGTGACGGACACAATCGCAGGAAGGGCGGCCTCGAGCTCCCAGGTTCCGCGGGCGTCTTCGCGGCTGCCTTTTACCGCGCTGCCCGAAAGTTCTACCTGGTGCAGCTCGGTCAAGGCGGGCAGTTGGCGGTATTCAGCGAGCAATCCAGCCAGCGTTCCGGTCGAGGCATCGGAAGCCTCATTGCCCAAGGTGATCAGTTGGACATCCTCTAGCGTGTTAATCGCTGCGTTCAGGGTCCACGCGGTAGACAGTGCATCGGCGCCGGCCAGTGCGTCGTCAGATACGAGGACCGCGTCATCTGCACCCATCGCAAGGGCCTTGCGGAGGGCCTCGTCTGCTTGTGCGGGGCCCATCGTTAAAGCGACAACACGGTAGTTTTCATCCGGATTATCATCGCGCAGGCGTAGCGCCTGTTCCACGGAGTATTCATTAATCTCATCAATGATGTTGTCCACGGAGGTGCGATCCAGGGTGTGGTCATCCTCCAGAGATTTGGTGGACCACGTATCCGGTACATGCTTGACCAGAGCCACAATCGTTGGCATTGGGGGCACTCACCTTTCCGATAGATTTATGTTGCGTAATTCTCTTCGGACGATAATACTCGGGGTTGGCAAAGCAACGCGATACCCTGTGAGCCAATTCGCGTAATGATGACCGCGAATGGCCGCGATCCCTTCAACTTCATCTGCTTTCTTAGCTGATCAGGGTCCACGTCTACGCCGCGCACAAGGATTTCTAGGCTGCCTGCATCATAAGATTTTAGTACCGATTTTAGGCGCTTTAGGGGGACCTTTTCTATGAATGGAAATCCCGACATTCCCTGCGGGATGCGATCCCCTGTTAGGTACGCAATCCGCGGATCGATCTGCCACAATCCTTCGCGCGCCGCATAATGCTGCACGAGGCCCGCGCGCACCACTGCCCCATCGGGGTCAATGAGATACGTACCGATCTCGCCCGCCTCTGGCAGGTTGTGCTCTTCATCCGTGAGGACGTCAACTGACTCGCCCTGAATCATCACCGCGTGCCTGCCCGTGCCGAGGCCAGGTGTGTAGAGGCACGCCTCCTTAACTGCTCCATTGACGCTGCTTACGGTGACCAATCCGTCCCAGTCACTGAAATCGAGACCGGGTGCGCACTTGATGGCCAGGTGTGCGTCCCTGTGCGCAGCGATTAGGTCCGGCAGCGGTGGCAGCAAATCCTCCGGGCGGGAAATCCGCCGCCCTGCCTTCCTGCGGGCGGGATCGGCGATAATGACATCAGCCGTAGTGGTCGTAGTGAGCGCATCTGCTTGAAAGAACGAGTCAGAATCCAAATTATGCCGGGCCATGGCAATGCGCGAGGCGTCGATATCGGAGCCGAAATAGTCAAGGCTCGATCCGTAGCCTTCAGTGCCGATGGAACACGTGACATCGTGGACGGTGCGCATCCCTTTCTGCTGCAGGAATTCTGAGCGATAGCGCGCAACAGGCAGCGGGGTGGCTTGCTGGGCAGAATCGGCATCCATAAGCCAGGTCTCAGGCAGCTTTCCGCCCCGCCGGGCAGTAAGTAGCTCCATGGCGCAGCGCGCATAATCGCCGTAGGCCGCTTTCAGCTTTTCCAGATCCTTCAGCTGCGAAGCCTTGCTCAGCTCCAAGTCCCAGCTGGAAAGTTCGGCGTTATGCTCGCTTAAGAAACGGACTTCATCAATGTTAAAGCTCATATTCGCTCTGTAGGGGTGGTCGCGAAATATTCCGCGAGTTGCGGATCGTCGCGGAGGTCGCCGATAACGGGGCGAAGGTCGGACGAAGAGGCATCATCAAGCACCTCTTGGACGGTGGAGTACTTGCATAACCGTTGCATTTGCGCCCACGTGGGAACTACGAGGCGGACGAGTCCGGCCCGCCAGCCCTCCAAGATAAGTTGCGGCGAAAACCACCCAGCATCATCGGCCTCATGCGTGTCCCCGTCCGGTTCTTGCCCGCTCGGTAGCAGACCGACGAAGAAAAAAGTATCGAACCAATGGTTTTTGCTTTGCCCCACCCACCGGGCCCATGGAAGAAGCATATCGGCATCGACGCGCATCCCGTTATTGCTAAGAAACTCGGTAAAGGAAATGGTGTGGTCTTCTAAGAGCCTACGTTCGCGGTGATAGCGGCGCGCATTAGAAATCGTGCCGTCATCCCGGATCGCAAACAGCGTACCGGATTCCTCAAAGAGCTCGCGGGCCGCGGCAAAGACCAAGGCGTGGGCCTTGTACTTGGTCACGCCCATCCGCCGCGCCATAGACACGACAGATTTTCCGGCCCACAACTCACCGGAATCCCACGAACGCGGCGGGAAATCGCGCGGGTCTACCCCACCGCCAGGAAATACGGCATGGCCCGGGTAGTTCCGCATGGTGCTTACGCGTTCTTGCACCCAGACCTCGAGCCCTCCGGGGCCATCGCGAAGCAAGAGCACAGTCGCCGCCATGCGCCCACCGTTAAACCCGGTGGTATCGCTGGCGTCGATCGCATCGAGCTGGTCATGAATCTCGTTGGTCATTAAGATGTCCGGCGGGCAAAGTATCGCTGCCCAATGCGATCCACTTGGATGGGTTGGTGGAAGGCCTGGGACAGGTTCTCCGAGGTCAGCACGGAGTTAATGAGACCCTTTGCTACCACTTTGCCTTCATCCAGAAGCATCGCGTGGGTAAAGCCATACGGGATTTCTTCCACGTGGTGGGTAATCATGACGATGGCTGGGGCATCCGGATCCATCGCGAGATCGCCCAAGTACCCCACGAGGTCCTCGCGCCCGCCGAGGTCCATGCCGGCAGAAGGCTCATCCAGGATCAGCAGCTCCGGATTGGACATCAAAGCGCGGGCGAGGATGACGCGCTTCTTCTCGCCTTCCGAAAGCGTGGCCCACGTGCGATCCTTCAAGTGGCTGGCACCGACCTGGGCCAAGATGTCATCGGCGCGGGAAAAGTCCATGTCTTGGTACTCTTCGCGCCACCGACCCAAAACCGCATAACCGGCGGAAATAACGAGGTCGTAGACCCGCTCATCCGCGGGAATGCGCGATTGCACGGCGGCAGAGGATAGACCAATCAGTGCGCGCAGGTCACGCATATCGGTCCTGCCAATTTGCTCGCCCATCAAAAAGGCCGTGCCTTTGGAAGGAAATTCCTCCGCGGCCGCCATGCGTACCAGGGAGGTCTTTCCGGCACCATTCGGCCCGATGATGACCCAGCGTTCATCGAGCTCGACCTGCCAGTCCACGGGCCCTACCAAGTTCTTGCCACCGCGGCGAAGCTCCACGCCGCGGAAGTCGATGAGCCAGTCTTGATCAGTTGGGGTTACGTCGTTCACGCCTTCCATTGTGACTGATCTATTCACCGCCCGTAGTAATTGACACAGCTCCGCCGACTTTAATACAGCGCGCTTGCCAGCTTCGTACGCGCTTCAAGAACGCGCGGATCATTGCCGGCAAAAAGTCCGAAGAGCTCGAGCAGGCGTTCCCTGAGCTGCGCCTTCTCATCGCCTGCGGTGACCTTCATGGTCTCAATGAGGCGGTCGAAGGCCTTTTCTGGGGCACCTGCCACCACTTCTGCGTCAGCGGCGCGCATTTGCTTATCGATGTCCCCCTTATCCCCATCTGCAGCAGCAATCGGGTCCTCGGTTTGGTTTGCTGGATCCAACCGCTTGAGAAGCTTGGTGGTGTCTCGGGCCTGCTTAATCTGCGTATTATCCGGTTCCGCTTCCAAGATGGACTCATAAACCTTAATCGCACCATCGAAATCGCCGGAGTTCAGGAAGGATTCTGCCTCCTGCAAGCGAGGGTCGTCCTCTTCTTCCTCTTCCGCTGCGGCCGGTGCAGACTCAAGTCCCTTGAGCTGCGGTCCGACGTTTTCTACCAAGCTATCCAGCCACTGCTTGAGAGCATCCTTTGGCTGGGCTCCCTCGAAATTGGTCAGCGGTTGACCGGCGCCAATGGCAACCACGGTAGGTAGGTTCTTCACGCCGAAAGCCTGCGCCACCTGTGGAGTAGCATCCGCATCCACATAGCCTACGAGGAAGCTAAGGTTGCCAGCCGTAGCTAGTTCCTGCAGGTCCTGCTTCAGCTGGTCGGACTGCGTAGAGCGCGAGGTGCCGATGAGGACGACGACCGGTACCTCAGTGGAGCGGCGCACCACCTCGGTCTCAAAATTCGCCTCGGTGACGGTAAAAAATGGCTGGACTCCACTAGACTGCCCAGCCGCCGGCTGCTCTTGTGCCTGCTGGCGAGCTTCCGCACGCGCCTTGACCTGGCTGAGATCGAGGGCACCGCCTACATAAGCATTATTCGCAGAAGTCATTAATCCTCCTTAGCTAAACGCCGATTCACGGCGTCTACTTTATCTGTCAGTTGATTCTTCACGCCTTCGCGGATATCAGCCTTAATAACCAATGAGGTACGCGGCGATACCGCACGCACCGCTTCGGTGGCCTTTTTAATCGTGCCGAAAACCTCGTCCCACTCGCCTTCTAAAAGGGTGAACATGGCGTTGGTTTCATTAGGCAGACCTGATTCCCGCACCACGCGGACTGCCTCCGCCACGGCATCGGCCATCTCGCCGGAATCATTATCCACCACTGCGGGTGCTACTGAAAATGCAACAATCATGCCCGCAAGTCTACCTTCGCTCCCAGCAGTGCCGGTGCCAATGACGGCGGTCATCGCCCTGCCTGCCGGTATCGCGCGGCCAGGCGACGATGTGGGCAACCCCAGGCGGAATATTTTGATTACACCCCGGGCAAATATAGAATTTTTGCGCCCGCGCGGAGCCAATATGCCGCATCATATAAGGCTCCCCGTGGGTCCAGCTCGGCCCCTCGACCGTCTGCGAACCAAAGAAGGTGGAGCCATCCTTGGGCAGTGGCCGGAATTCCTGTGGTTTTCGCCTATTTCGCCGTGGCATTAAAACAACCGCAATTCTTTCGACTCGAGTCCGCGCAGCTCCTGATAGTCCAGAACCACGCACCGGATCCCGCGGTCTTCAGCCAGCGTTCGGGCCTGCGACTTAATTTCTTGCGCCGCAAAGATACCAGATACCGGGGCGATTAACTCATCGCGGTTGAGCAGTTCCAGATAGCGGGTTAATTGCTCGACCCCGTCAATCCCACCGCGGCGCTTGACCTCCACGGCGACATTCCGGTTATCGGCATCTTTAGCCATGATGTCTACTGGGCCAATGGCCGTGGGATACTCGCGGCGCACGAGGGTGAAATTGGAGCCCAAGGTGTCGATCTTTTCGGCCAATAGCTCCTGCAGGTGCGCCTCCACACCGTCTTTTACTAGGCCTGGATCTTCGCCCATGTCATAGGAGATGTCCTCGTGGATTTCCGCAATCGTAATGCGCAATTGTTCACCCTTAGGGTTTTCCACTAGCCACAAGACCTCACCCGTGTCATTGCCATCCACGTCCTCAATGACGGATTCCTGCACCGTACACGGCGGCGTCATCCAATTCAGGGGCTTGTACGCGCGGTCATCGGCATGCACCGATACCGAGCCGTCTGCCTTGACAATGAGCAGGCGGTCCGCCAAGGGCAGGTGGGCGTCGAGCCGTCCCACGTAATCAACTGAACAACGGGCGATTACTAAGCGCATGGCTACTACCCTAGCCTGTCGCTATTGGCGCTTGGACTGCCGGGTGGCTCGCTCTCGCAACTGCTGGTAATCAAAGCGCTGTTGCCGCTTGGACGGCGCCGCCTCGACCCAAGCTTCGAAAGCCATAATCCCGCGGGCATCGGAAGCCAGCTCGTATTCCGCATCCCCAGTGCTAAAGTGCACTACCTCAGTGGCATCAGACATGAAAGAAGCTTCGTCATCATCCAAAGAACGGGAGTTCAAAATGGTGATGTCGAGGCGGTTAAACCACAGGTTATAGCGCGGAAATACAGAGCGCAGTTTGAAGTATTCAACAACTTCTCCGGTATAGCGCAGCACGCCATGGCGCCAAGAAAAGCTATCCTTCGCCGGCATTGAGCGCAGCAACACCGCGGTGCCGCGCGAGCGCAGGGTAAAAAATCGCAGGGCCGCCAGCAAGACCACCAGCAGTACCACCAACGCTAAGGCCCACAGGACCACCGAGATAACCGTTGAATTCATGGGCTCCACACGCCATCCTTGGTTAGTGAAAGAACAATTATTTGGATTGTAGCGCCTGATTCCTCCTCCGCGCCAATAAGAAAAGGCAAAGAAAACGTGAAAAAGCGCACCGGATAAATTCCAGTGCGCTTTTCTGAGAGCAGGAAGGGCGGCTATTGCTGCCCTCTCCTACCAATCCAAGGTTTATTCAGCCTTTGCTGCGCGGCGAAGTGCACGCAATGCAGCCTCACCGCGGGACTTGGTGAGCTCATGAGCCGAAGAGGAATCCTCTTCCGCCTTGGCCTCATCCACCTCATCGGACCAGATGGCCCAATCAGCGAGGACGGTAATCTTGTCCTGGGTAACGGAGAGGAAGCCACCCTGGACGGCGGCAACGCGCCGCGCGCCATCAACTGGGTGGATGGTCACTACGCCATTGTCGATCAACTGACCGATCACAGGCTCGTGACCGGGAAGCACGCCGATCTCACCCTCGGTGGTCTCAGCCGTCACTATGGAGGCCTGACCAGACCACAATGAGCGCTCGACGGAAACCAATTCGGCGGTGATGTCAGCCATGTGCCTCTCCCTACTTCTCGTTCAACTTCTTGTATGCAGCTTCGACGTCGTCCAAGCCACCCAAGCCGTTGAAGGCCTGCTCTGGGTAGTGGTCAAACTCACCGTTGCAGATGCGCTCGAAGGCATCGATGGTGTCCTGCAGCGGCACGTAAGAACCCTCCAGGCCAGTGAACTTCTGCGCAACGAAGAAGTTCTGGCCCAAGAAACGCTCGATACGGCGGGCACGCTGCACGGTCACCTTGTCTTCTTCAGACAGCTCGTCCATACCAAGGATGGCGATGATGTCCTGCAGTTCCTTGTTCTTCTGCAGAATACCGATGACGCGCTGTGCTACCTCATAGTGCTTCTCGCCCACAATGCCTGGCTCGAGGATACGAGAGGTAGAGGTCAGCGGGTTCACTGCTGGGTAAATACCCTTGGAAGCAATGGCACGGTCCAGCTCGGTCGTCGCATCCAAGTGGGCGAAGGTCGTAGCTGGGGCCGGGTCAGTGTAGTCATCGGCAGGCACGTAAACGGCCTGCAGAGAGGTAATGGAACGACCCTTGGTGGAGGTAATGCGCTCCTGCAACACACCCATCTCATCAGCCAAAGTTGGCTGGTAGCCCACGGCGGAAGGCATACGACCCAGCAGGGTGGATACCTCGGAGCCGGCCTGGGTGAAACGGAAGATGTTGTCAATGAACAGCAGCACGTCCTGGTTCTGCACATCGCGGAAGTACTCCGCCATGGTCAGGCCGGACAGAGCCACGCGCATACGGACTCCTGGTGGCTCGTCCATCTGGCCGAAGACAAGTGCAGTATCTTGCAGAACGCCCATCTCTTCCATTTCTAGGAAGAGGTCGGTGCCCTCACGGGTGCGCTCGCCGACGCCAGCGAAAACCGACGTACCGGAAAACTCGCGGGCAATACGGGTAATCATTTCCTGGATCAGGACGGTCTTACCCACACCTGCACCACCGAAGAGGCCAATCTTGCCACCCTTAACGTAAGGGGTCAGCAGGTCAATGACCTTAATACCGGTTTCGAGGATCTCGGTCTTGCCCTCGAGCTGGTCGAACGCTGGTGGCTCGCGGTGGATGCCCCACTGCTCGCCATCGCGGCCGAGGCCCGGCTCATCGAGGCAGTCACCGAGGGCGTTGAAGACGTGGCCCTTGACGACGTCGCCGACGGGAACGGAGATAGGCTCTCCGGAGTCGACTACCTCGGCGCCACGGACAAGGCCGTCGGTAGGTGCCATGGACACGGTACGAACGAGGTTGTCACCGAGGTGCTGAGCGACCTCGAGGGTGACGGTCTTTGCCACAGCTTCGAGCTTAATCTCGACGTGGAGTGCGTTGTACAGGGCCGGAAGTGCCTCGCGTGGGAATTCCACGTCCACCACCGGACCGATGACGCGCACGACACGACCGGCGACTGCCGAAGACTGTGCATTCTGCTCTTGCAGAGCTGTAGTCATAATCTAGTCACTTTCTGCGCTGTCAGATAGCGCGCCAGCGCCACCGACGATCTCTGAAATTTCCTGGGTAATCTGCGCCTGACGGGCCTGGTTGGCCACACGAGACAGGTCATTGACCATCTCGGTTGCGTTGTCAGTAGCAGATTTCATAGCTGTACGGCGTGCAGCGGACTCGGAAGCCGAGGCCTCCAAGAACATAGCAAACAGGATACGCGAGACGTACTGCGGAAGCAGCGCTTCCATCAGGGTATCCGCGTCCGGCTCGAACTCGAAGTCCGCGGAAATGTTATCCACTGGCTCCGGATCCTCCAGTGCGGAGTCACCCATCTCGTACTCCTCGCCCTGCACTACCGGCTCAACGGGCAAAAGCTGCTGTGCACGCGCGGTTTGGGTCAGCATGGACTCAAACTCGGTGTAGACCACATGCACCTGGTCAAAGCCGGTAACACCTGCGCCTTCACCTTCCGCATGCAGGCCCTCGCGGCCCTTGGTAGTGCCCTTAGAACCAGCAACGAAGCCATCGATCATGTGGCGACGCACATCGTGGGTGCCCTCCCAGGTTGGATCCTGAGAGAAACCATCCCAGCTGCCCGCTACCTCTTCCTCGCGGAAGTTGTAGTGGCCGATGCCCTTGCTGCCGGTGACGTAGCGAACTACCTCGTAGCCCTTGCTTTCGAGGAGGGCCTTGAGCTGGGCTGCCTTCTTGAAGACGTTGTTGTTGTAGCCACCGCACATGCCTCGGTCAGAGGTGATTACGAGAATCGCGGCGACATTGCCGTCTTCACGCTCACGCAGCATAGGGTGCTCTAGCGTCGACGCTGCAGCCAACCTGTTCATGACGTTGGTCAGCTCAATCGCGTACGGCTGAGAGGCTTCCACCCGAGCCTGCGCTTTGGTAATGCGCGAGGTAGCAATGAGCTCCTGGGCTTTAGTGATCTTCTTAGTCGAGTTCACGGACCGGATGCGGTCGCGTAATTCGCGAAGATTAGCCATCGTTTCTCCTCCCTTCTTTCATATAGACGGTTAATTACGAGAGCTGAACTCTACTTAGCCGTCTTCCGGGAGACGTTGAGCTCGGTGCTTTTCACGTCATTTTCGTCCAAAGGATCTACAGGCTCTTCGGTGCCCAAGTTGTTGCCCTCGGAGGTGCGGAACGTAGGAGCGAACTCCTTGGCTGCGGCCTCGAGTGCTTCCTTGGACTCATCGCTAAGCGCCTTGCCGCCGGCGATCTGCTCAAAGACCTCTGGAGTATTGGCGTTGAGGTACTCGTGCACCTCGGCCTCGAAGCGGCGAACGTCTTCGACGGGAACGACGTCGAAGATGCCTGCCTCGGCGAGGTAAATGGATACCATCTGGTATTCCACCGGCTGTGGCGAGGACTCGGACTGCTTCAGCAGCTCAACCAAGCGGGAACCGCGCTCCAGCTGCGCCTTGGACGCAGAGTCAAGGTCAGATGCGAAAGCAGCGAATGCCTGCAGGTCACGGTATGCAGCCAGGTCAAGACGGAGGTTACCGGCAACCTTCTTCATACCCTTGGTCTGTGCCGCACCACCAACACGGGAAACGGATACACCGACGTTAATAGCCGGGCGCACACCCTGGTTGAAGAGGTCGGACTCCAAGAAGACCTGACCGTCAGTAATGGAAATGACGTTGGTCGGAATGAAGGCACTAACGTCGTTAGCCTTCGTCTCGATGATGGGTAGTGCGGTCATAGAACCGGCACCCATGTCATCGGAAAGCTTGGCAGCGCGCTCCAGCAAGCGGGAGTGCAGGTAGAAGACGTCACCTGGGTAGGCCTCGCGTCCCGGCGGGCGGCGCAGCAACAGCGAAATTGCACGGTATGCCTCAGCCTGCTTAGTCAAGTCATCGTAAATGACCAAGACGTGGTTGCCCTGGTACATCCACTGCTGACCCAACGCAGCACCGGAGAATGGTGCCAGCCACTTGTAGCCGGCGGAATCAGAAGCTGGGGCCGCCACGATGGTGGTGTAATCCAGCGCGCCGTGCTCCTCAAGGGTGCGGCGCACGCTGGCGATGGTCGAGCCCTTCTGGCCGATGGCGACGTAAATACAACGAACCTGCTTGTCCTTGTCGCCGGACTCCCAGTTCGCCTTCTGGTTCAAAATGGTATCGATGGTCACCGCGGTCTTACCGGTCTTACGGTCACCAATGATCAGCTGACGCTGACCACGGCCGATCGGGGTCATCGCATCGATAGCCTTGATGCCGGTCTGCATTGGCTCTTCAACCGGCTGGCGCTGCAGCACGGAAGGTGCCTGCAACTCGAGGACGCGCTCCTCTTCGCTTTCGATTGGGCCCAAGCCGTCGATGGGCTGGCCCAGTGGGTTAATAACGCGGCCGAGGAAGTCCTCGCCCACGGGAATGGAAAGGACCTCGCCGGTCCTCTTAACCTCGTCGCCCTCCTTGAGGGACTCGTAGTTACCCAAGACCACAACACCAATGGAGTTAGTGTCAAGGTTCTGTGCGACGCCAATAACGCCGCCGGGGAACTCGAGCAGCTCATTCGCCATAACGGATGGCAGGCCAGAAACCTGCGCAATACCGTCAGCTGCCGAAATGACCACGCCGACCTCCTCACGGGAGGCCTCCGCGGAGTAGCTCGAGGTGTAGTTCGCAATCGCACTACGGATCTCGTCGGAGGAGATCGTCAGCTCCGCCATGTTCTTCCTGCTCTCGGTAGTATCTTCCAGCACTTACTTAAATCGTTTCTGTCGTTTCGGCTACACCATCTGGGCACGGAAGCGGGCAATCTTGCCTGCCGTCGAGCCGTCAATGATTTCATCGCCGACGCGGATGCGCATGCCACCGAGGAGGCTGGTGTCAACCTCAGAGTGAATGGACATCGCACGACCATAAATTTTGCCCAGCTTCTCAGCGAGTACTGCCTGCTGGCCTTCATTCAATTCACCCGCAGCGACTACGCGCGCGATGGTGCGACCCTGCAGCGCTGCTGCAGAATCGGCCAATCCGGCAACGTCATCAATGGGGTTCTGCTCTGGGCGGCTGATGGCCTGCAGCGCGAGCGCTTCAGTAAACATCGTTACCTTGCCATAGAGCACATTTGCCAGCAATCCGCGCTTGCGTGCGGATTCAGCAGTTCGATCGGAAAGCAGCTGGGTAAGCTCGCCCTCGCGGTCCAGAATCTGCGCCAAGCGGAAAAGCTCGTCTTCGACCTGGCCCAGCTGGCCCTGCGCCTCGGCGGCGCGCAGCAATGCGCGGCGTCCCAAGGATACAAGCCCGTTGACGAAGTCCTTTGGCGAAGACCACTGGTTCGCCGCAGCTTCCTGCAGGATGCTCAGGGCACCTGCAGAAACCTTGGAGCCAAAGAGATTCTCGGCCAAGGATTTGCGCGCTTCAGCCGGGGCGGCGACGTCAATGAAGGACACGCGCAATTCGCGGTCACCATCCAAAACGTCGACGACCTCGAAAATGTCTAGGCCCGCTTGGACTGCACTAGCGACGTTCTTATCGCCAGCGAGGATTTCATCCACACGGGACTGTGAGTTCGCGAGTGCTTCGCGGCTAGCTGCCTTCATAGTTGCCTACTTTCCGGCCGGTGCCACAGAGTCGGGCTCGGACAAAAAGCCATCGATGGTAGAGGACTTCTTGGAGGCGTCAGAAAGCTCGCCGCCCAGAATCTTTTCTGCCAAGTTGATGGAGTTCTGTCCCATTTCAGAACGCAGCTCAGTAACAACCTGCGCACGAGAAGCTTCCAACTGCTTTTCGCCATTGGCGACGATGCGGCGGGATTCCTCTTCCGCTTGGCTCTTCGCGTCAGCCTCGATCTGCTTGCCGCGCTCGCGCGCCTGCTCGCGGATCTCGGCTGCCTCTGCGCGGGCATCAGCCAGCTGAGCATTGTACTTTTCTAGAGCAGCTTTAGCCTCGGCCTGTTGAGCCTCAGCGCGCTTCATGCCGCCCTCAATCCGGTCTTCACGCTCTTCGAGCAACTTGGTGTAACGAGGAAGTACGAACTTCCAGAACAACCAGAGAATTACGATGAAGCACAGCAAAGACCAGAAAATGTCATAGTTCTTGGGCAGAAGAACGGAGAAGCTACCCGAACCTGGGTTCTCCTCGCCCTCTGCTGCAAGCAAATAAACGACGTTATTCATAGGTCTCCCGTCTTAAAAGTTTCGGTTTGGAAAACTCGTACTTTTAGAACAGGAAGCCGGCAACGAGGCCGATAAGGGCCAGGGCCTCGGTGAAGGCGATACCCAGGAACATGGTGGTACGCAGCTGGCCGGCCATCTCCGGCTGGCGAGCCATAGCCTCAACGGTCTTGCCGGCGACGATGCCGATACCGATACCAGGGCCGATAGCAGCCAGGCCGTAGCCGATGGTGCCGAAGCCTTCGAACGTCGTAGCAGCATCCTGTGCCAGAATGATTTCGTTCATGGTGAAAGTCGTTCCCTTTCGTAAAAAATCTTCAGTCCGTATCGGACCGAATGTCAGTGTTGTGTAATTAGGTGGATTACTCGGTCGCGCTCGTCGACCTCGTCCTTAGTGCGAATCAGCGTGCAAGGACAACTCAATGTACACCGCCGTCAACAAGGCGAAGATGTACGCCTGCAAGAAGATAACCAGAATCTCGAACAGGCTCATAGCCAAGCCCAAGACCACGGTCAGTCCAGACAGGACGGTCCAACCATTTAGCTGCCAGAAGAAGAAGTTCGTAGCAGAGAAGAGAAGAACCAGGATGATGTGTCCAGCAAGGAAGTTCGCCATGAGACGAATTGCAAGGGTAACCGGTCGCAGAATGAACGTAGAGAAGAACTCAATCGGTACCACCAAAAGGTGCAATGCCGGTGGCAAGTTCGGAATCACTACGGAGGAGCGAATGAACTTGCCCAAGCCGTAGCGCTTGGCGCCGGCGTAAATCATGACGATGTACGAAACGGCTGCCAACACAATTGGCATACCAATACGACCGTTGGGCGAGACGTTAAGTCCCGGAATAACGGTCGCGACGTTCATAAACAGAACCGCGAAGAAGATGCTAGCGATAATTGGCAGGAATCGCTTTCCCTCCTTCTTACCCAAAATGTCCTCGGCGATATGTACGCGGACGAAGTCGACCGCATTCTCGCCTACATTCTGAATGCCAGAAGGAACCAACTTAGGGTTCTTAAAGGCAGCCCAGAAAAGGATCACCACAATTAGCGTCATCAAAATGCGAATCAGCATCAGGCGATCAAGCGCGAACCATCCATCGGCGAAGTCGCCGAAAAACAGATGGTCGGCATCAATTTGCCCCGGGAAGAATTCTTCACCTAGATCGGGCGTATGGAAGTGCCCTTTCATAGCCAATGTTGTAACGCTCAGCGTTCTCTCCCGTGTTCGGGCCACACAGCCAATAGCTGGCCTCTGTGGTGCGATGGACGTCTCAAACTCTCTGCCTTGAACACGGACTCCGTCGCACATCAGCGTGAACAAGACAGGGATTTACCGTGCAGGATTCAAGCGCAACACTTAACCCCGCGGTAACCCGTTGCAAATCGTATCAGCTGGATCAACAGTTTTCGCACGTGGGGGCCCCATAAGCCACACCCGATAGCGCCATTTCCACCTTTTGCCATACAAAACCGCGCTATTCCTGCCCAATTCACAAACGTGCATTTGATCACACCCTTAGGTCAACACACCTCCTCGGGGGTGACCAGCATCCATTAATGCCAGCATGCAGGCATAAAAAGGCCGCCGCGCAAGCCTGGTGCGCGACGGCTTAACTCTTTTTGCCCTACTCAGGACACGTAGGTGATCCTGGAGGTGACCACGGCCCAGACCTCAGAGCCTAAGGTAACGATGAGTGCTACGACGACGGTGAGAAACAGCGCCCACGTGTCATAGAAATCCATGTCCCGGATAATGGCCAGAACTCCGATGAGGACGATCAACTTGATAAGCCAACCGCCCAATACCACCGCGATGGTGGTGGAGGGCGTCGAGTGGGCGGTAAAGAGCACCGACAGCGCGGTAAACAGGACAAAGCCGCCGCCGAGGGCAGCGCCGACGAGAACGCCCCAAAGCCCGGCGACACCTTGTGCCCCGCCCCAGACGGCGAGAGAAATGATGGTAAAGATGCCGAGGGCCGTAGCCCCCTTCTTTACGGCGCGCTGCAGCGGCAGGCGCGGGTCATCGAAATTAGGATTTTCCGTTGTGTCACTCACGGACATTCACCCTACCTCACGCACTCGGCGAGTCACGCAATACGCAATCATCCGACGACCTGAGCCCAATCTTTCCCTGCCGCAGTGGAATCAGCGTCGCGCCAAAGGCAATCAACAACGCCATGATGGACAGGGCGATTGCAACTGGCGCTGGCACGATGGAAAACGAGACTGCACCAAAGGCCACCGCGGACACCCAGAGGTACAACACGAGCACGGTGCGTCGGTGCGTATGCCCCAGAGACAAAAGGCGGTGGTGGATGTGTGCTTTATCCGCAGAAAACGGCGAGCGCCCCTGGGATAGGCGGCGGATTACCGCCCAGACAAGGTCTAAGACTGGAATAAACACCGCAGCGATCACCACGAGGATGGGTGACATAAGCGCCACCATGTCCACGGTGCCGTAGAGGGACATGTTGATCTTGCCGGAGGCGGAGGTGGAGGCCGCAGCGAGCAAGAGGCCGATAAGCATGGAGCCGGAATCACCCATAAAAATTCGGGAGGGCTCAAAGTTATGGGGCAAAAAGCCCGCACACATCCCCACCAAAGCGGCGCTAATAATTGCGGGTGGATACGCCGATACCGCCCCGCCCTGGTCATGCAGGACGGTCAGCGAGAAGACCAAGATGGCGCCGCCCGCGATGAGCCCAAGGCCCGCGGCTAAGCCATCGAGGCCGTCAACGAAGTTGATGGCGTTGATGAGCAGGACCGTGAAAAAAGCGGTAAGGAGGGTGCTTTGAATCTGGTCGAGTACTACCGTGGTGCCGCCGCCGAAGGGAATGAAAAGCAGCGTCCAGGTTAGGCCCAGACCACTCATCAGGGCGGCGGCAAAGAGCTGCCCAAAAAGTTTAATGAGGGCCCCGAGTTCCAGGTAGTCATCGGCAATCCCCAAAAGGACAATGGCCAGCGCCGCCCACAACACCGCACTCATCTCTGGGGTCACGGGCATAAACCCGCGAGTCAAGGCTGGGAGCTGGGCTGCGAGGAATATCGCCGCCCCAAAGCCGGTAAACATGGCGAGCCCGCCCATGCGGGGCGTCGGCTGGGAGTGGGAATCGCGCAGGCGAATTTCTGCCACCCGGCCCGTGCGGACCAAAAAGGACCGCACCACTCCGGTGGTCAGGTAGGTAAATGTCGCTGCTACGAGGATGACCAAGGCCAACTCGCGCAGCGGTACGCCAGTGCCGCTCACGCGAAATGCTCCTTCTATCCTTGGGGCCGGGTACGCAACGAGTCAGCGGAGACGCCCAAGACCTCACCGATTTCCTCCGCGGATAATGCACCCTCGCGCAGTAGGAATGGATGGTCACCGGAGAGGTCGATGATGGTCGAGGGCTTGCCGATGTCCGTTTCTCCCCCGTCCAAATACACAGTGACGGCCTTGCCCAATTGAGCCTTGGCCATTTGCGCGGTCGTCGGCGGTTGGTGGCCAGAAATATTGGCAGAAGAAACCGCCATCGGCCCCACCTCGCGCAAAAGCTCGATGGCAATCGGGTGAAGGGGCATCCGCAGCATGACGGTACCGCGGGTATCACCTAAGTTCCACGGCAGGGACGGGGCCTGAGGCACGACGATGGATAGTCCGCCTGGCCAAAAGGCTTCGACGAGGTCGCGGGTGGAATCGGGGTACGAGGCGACGAGGCCGCGAACGGTGTTCCAGGAGCCGACGAGCACGGGAACCGGCATATCCGGCCCACGCTGCTTGGTGGCAAGCAGATTGGCTACCGCGTCATTATCGAAGGCATCGCAGCCCAAACCGTAAAGCGTATCGGTGGGCATGACCACAAGCCGCCCAGACTTGGCGGCCTTGGTGGCGATACTCACGCCTTCCTCACGCTCGGTGTCATCGGCGCAATTATAAATTTTTCCTTGCATCAATAATCCCCTTCTTGCCCGACGGTGATGCCTTAGTTTACCGCGCGCTGCGCGGTAATAAAGCGCGGCGTGCCTGTTAAGTCCCTAAGCGGCGCGATATGGGAAAAGCCACCGTGGTCACGCACCGCATCGCGCACGACATCGCCAGTCGTATCGTCGTGTTCAATCGCCATGACCCCACCAGGCCGCAAAAGCCTGGCGATGGTGGGAGTCAACCCGCGGATTACTCCCATGCCGTCATCGCCACCGAAGACAGCCACGTGCGGATCGTGATACACCTCCGGTTGCAGGTTCGGATCTTCCGGTACATAAGGCGGGTTGGTCACTACGAGATCGACCGTGCCATTCCAATCCGCCAGAGTCTGGCTGTCGATCGCGTCCGCCTGCACCACCTCTACCCCGGTGCCGTTGGTATTGGCGCGGGTGAACTCGAGGGCGGCATCGGAAAGCTCGACCGCCCTCACCTCCGCCTGCGGTACGTAATGCTGCAGGTAGAGCGCCAGCGCGCCCGAACCCGAGCACAAATCCACCATGCGCGGGCCGGGTGCGTGGTGGACCGCCCAATCCGCCATCACCTCCGTTTCCGGGCGCGGAATGAACACGCCTGGCCCCACCTTTAGGTCTAGGGGCCCAAACCACGCCGTGCCCAGCACGTATTGCAGCGGCTCGCGCTGTTCCCGTCTACGCAAAAGCGCCTCAAAGGCCACGTCAAAGCCGGGCATGGGTGGTTCATGCAGCGGAATATCCAAATGCCCGCAGTGAATGAGGTGGGACATAAGAATTCGCGCATCCCATTCGGGGCTTCCTACTCCAGCAACGCGAAGGCGCTGCACCCCTTGGCGCAGCGCCTCACCGTACGAATCCATCGACCGCTATTATCCCTCGGCCTCAAGGCGCTCGGCGCGCTCCTGGTCCTGCAGAGCCTTGATGAGATCCTGCATATCGCCGTTCAATACGGAATCCAGGTTATTGGCCTTGTAGCCAATGCGGTGATCCGTAATGCGGTTTTCCGGCCAGTTATAGGTGCGCACGCGCTCGGAGCGGTCCATGGTGCGCACCTGGGAGGCGCGCTGCTCGCCAGCCTCGGCCTCGCGAGCATCGCGTTCCATCTGGTCCAGGCGAGCCTGCAGCACCTGCAGGGCACGGGCCTTGTTCTGGATCTGCGAGCGTTCCTTCTGGCAGGTAACAATCAATCCCGTGGGCAGGTGGGTAATGCGCACCGCCGAGTCGGTGGTGTTCACGCCCTGACCGCCCTTACCGGAGGAACGGTACACGTCGACGCGGATATCCTTGTCATCGATATTGACCGATTCGACCTCTTCGGGCTCCGGGTACACCAGCACACCGGCGGCAGAAGTCTGAATGCGCCCCTGCGATTCCGTGACCGGCACGCGCTGCACGCGGTGCACGCCGCCTTCGAATTTGAAGACGGACCATGCGCCATCGCGCGTCGGAGACTTAGCGCGGAAGGAGATAGTCATGTCCTTCACGCCGCCCAAGTCGGATTCGTTAAGGCCCAAGACCTCCCACTTAAAGTCGATCTTATCGGCAAAACGCTCGTACATGCGGGCTAAGTCGCCGGCAAAGAGCGCGGCCTCTTCGCCGCCGGCACCGGCCTTGATCTCCATGATGATGTCTTCCGAGTCCTGCTCATCGCGCGGGGCGAGCAGGTCAGCCAGCTTTTCTTCCAGCTCTTCCACAGACTCGGCTAGGCGGTCCGCTTCTTCCTGGAAGTCGTGGTCTTCATAAGCCATCTCCTTGGCGTCCGCGAGATCCTCGCGCGCCTGGGTCAGCTCGTCGTTGACCATGATGATGGGGCGTAACTCCGCGTACCGCTTGGACAGCTTGCGAAAAGCCTGCTGATCGCCGGCGATTTCTGGGTCGCCCATCTGCATTTCGATGCCCTGGTATTCCGACACAATGTCATCAACCATGGAAACTTGATTAGACATAGTCTTCCTCGTCCTTATCCGCAGCCATCGGTGCAGAAGAAGCTACCTGCATGAGAAACTCGCCATTCGAGCGGGTCTTCTTAAGCTGCTTGATCAACAGGTCAATTGCCTGGTGGGAATCCAGAGCCGACAGGATGCGGCGCAGTTTGGTCATGATGCGCGCCTCTTCAGGCACTAGCAGGAGCTCGTCCTTGCGGGTACCGGAGGGATTGACGTCCACAGCCGGGAATACGCGGCGCTCCGAGATCCCGCGGTCCAGCTTCAGCTCTGCGTTACCCGTCCCCTTGAATTCTTCGAAGATGACGGTATCGCCGGTAGAACCGGTCTCCACCATCGCGGTGGCGATAATGGTGAGCGAACCGCCCTCTTCAATATTGCGGGCAGCGCCCAAGAAGCGCTTTGGTGGGTAGAGCGCATTGGAATCCACACCACCAGACAGGATGCGGCCCGATGCCGGGGAGGAGTTGTTGTACGCGCGGCCCAAGCGGGTGATGGAATCCAGCAGCACCACGACATCCTTGCCCTGCTCCACCAGGCGCTTTGCGCGCTCGATGGCCAGCTCGGAAACGGAGGTGTGCTCTGATGGCGGGCGATCAAAGGTAGAAGAAATGACCTCACCCTTCACGGAGCGCTGCATGTCCGTGACCTCTTCAGGGCGCTCATCCACTAGCACCACCATGAGGTAGCACTCGGGGTTATTGGTAGCAATCGCATTCGCGATGTTTTGCAAGATTGTGGTCTTACCGGCCTTCGGCGGCGAGACGATGAGCGCGCGTTGACCCTTACCAATCGGCATAATCAGGTCGATGACGCGGGTGGTCAGGATCTTCGGGTCCGTTTCCAAGCGCAGGCGCTGATTGGGATACAGCGGCGTGAGCTTATTAAAGTGCGGGCGCTGCTTTGCCTCTTCGGGATCGATCCCATTGACGGTATCGACCTGCACCAACTGGTTGTACTTGCGGCGGTTGCGGCCATTGCCGTGCGTGTGGGTAGGCCCAGCCACCTTGACCTGACCGGTAATGGCATCGCCAGAGCGCAGGCCCAAACGGCGCACGATGTTCTTATTAACAAAGACATCCGCATCGCCCGCGCGGTACCCAGTAGTGCGCAGGAACGAGACGTTATTGTCTACGACATCTAAGATGCCGCCGACAGCCTGCAGCTCATCGCCCTCGCGTACCTGCAGGTCATTGCCGCCGCCGTGGTTATCATTATTGCCCCGGCCGCCCCGGCGATTCCGGCGGTTGCGACGGCCACGGCGGTTACCGCGGTCAAAATTATTATCGTCATTGCGATTATTGCGGTGATTATTATCGCCGTTCTTCTCGCCCTGCTTGTCCCCCTGGTTATCGGAGCCATCCTGGGAGTCCTCGCGGCGGTCCTGGTGGCGATTCTGGTTCTGCTCCTGCGCATCACCCCGGTTATTCTCGCCCCGGTTATTGTCGCCCTGCTCTTGGCGCTCTTGACGGCGGGCGCGATTGCGGCGCGCGCGGCGGGCCTGCGACCGCGACTCATAGCGCTGGTCGTCGCCGTTGTCCTTGCGGTCTTTGCCGCGATTGTCCTGCTGTTCGCCGGACTTGCCGTTATCGCTCTCGCTGCGATCATCCTTCTTGGAGGGCTTTTCTTTCTGCTTGGCAGGCGCCGCATCCTTCGCGGGTTTCTCGGCCTTTTCTGCCTTTTCTGCCTGCTCTATTTTTGCCTTCGCCTTTGCGGGAACCTGACCGGTCTTAATGGCGGTAATGAGATCCCCTTTGCGCAGGGCTGAAACGCCGCGAAGACCGCGCTCGGCGGCCATTTTGCGCAATTCCGGCAGCTTCAGGGATGCGAGATCCTGTGCCGCGGTGTTGTCCGTATCGCTCACGGATATCCTTTCGTTGCTTGACCAGGTCCATAGTTGGGATCCGCCCTCCCCCACTTCAGGGAAGCTTGGGCGGGTGCACTGGAAGCCGATGTGTATTTTTCTTATCTTTTCGCCCTCGTGCCAAGGCGCTAGCGCGCCTTGCCGGGGCAATAAGCATGAGGCCTCTTCCGGTTACCTTAAGGGAAATCCCCCTTGTAGCCAGTACGCGGGGGCGGAAGAATTCAAGAAACGACTGTGGGCAATGTATAACGATGGGACCTGTCACTGGGCCCGATTGCATAGGATTGGGAAGATTTTCCCGCTTTCCTATCAGTCGAAGGCAATTATAGCGCATTCGCTTCGCGGTGAGTACTTGGACACCGCTACAGTGGAAGCATGCTTTCCACGATGATGGATATTCCCCTGTCTTTAACCCGTATTTTGGAATACGGCGCGTCAGTGCACGGCAATACCACTGTTACCACTTGGCACGGCGAGGGAACCGGGTCCGAGTTTGGCCCCGCAGAAAAGGTTACCTTCCGCGATATCGCTGCACGCGCAGCAGCCTTTGCCCATGTTTTACACGATGACCTTGGCATCACCGGCGATCAGCGCGTGGGTAGCTTCATGTGGAATTGCGCTGAGCACCTCGAGGTCATGTTTGGCTCTGCCTGCAAGGGCGCGGTTTTCACCCCGCTGAATAAGCAGCTAATGAATGACCAGATTCGCCACATCATCAGCCACGCCGAGGTCTCCGTCATCGTGTGCGATCCCCGGCTCGCCCCGCAGTTGGGCACGGTTTTAAACGGCGCGCCATCTGTGCATTCGGTGATTTTTACCGGTTCCCAATCGCCGCAGCGCTTTGCCCACCATTTCCCGCGCGGCATCGAGTTTTATTCCTACGAGGCGCTGCTGGATGGCCGCTCTACCATCTACGATTGGCCCGAGCTCGATGAGCGCACCGCCGCCGCATTGTGTTATTCCACCGGCACCACCGGCTCACCGAAGGGCGTTTTATACTCCCATCGCTCTCTCTATCTCGAGGCCATGCAGCTGCGTTCCTCGGATTCGCTGTGCATTACCCACGGCGAGACCTTCCTGTGCTGCATTCCCATCTACCACGTGCTGAGCTGGGGCGTTCCCTTTACGTGTTTCATGACGGGCACCCCGCTCGTGCTTCCCGATGCCGATGTCTCCGCCCCCACCCTCGCCAAGGTCATCGCGGCCACGTCGCCGCGCGTGGCCCACGGCGTGCCCACCATCTGGATCCAGCTCTTCGTGCACTACATGCACAATCCGCCAGAGCGCATGACGCTGACGGAAATTTTCGCCGGCGGCTCCCCTGTGCCGCCGCAGCTTATCAAGATGTGGGAGGAGCATTACGGCGTCGACGTCGTGCACGTCTGGGGCATGGTGGAAACTTCGACGGTCGGCAGCGTCGCCCGCCCGCCGCAGGGAGCGTCCGGCGATACCCGCTGGGCTTATCGCATCTCCCAGGGAAAGATCGCCGCCTCGCTGCAATACCGCGTGGTCAATGACGGCCAAGTGGTATCGAAGACCGACCGCAATGCCGGTGAGCTCCAGGTGCGTGGCAACCTCGTGACCGGTTCTTATTATCATTCCCCCACCGCTGAGCCGGGTGAAGTGGCTTCCGAGTTCCGCGGCAAGCCGGTCGAGGCCGCGGAGTCCAAGTTCACCGCAGATGGCTGGTTGCGCACAGGCGATGTTGGCTCCGTAACGAAGGACGGCTTCCTCACCGTGGAGGACCGCGCCCGCGATGTCATCCGCTCGGGTGGCGAGTGGATCTATTCGGTGCAGTTAGAAAACCTCATCATGGCCAATTCCGATGTGGTGGAAGCCGCGGTAATTGGCTACCCAGATAAGCAGTGGGTGGAACGCCCCCTCGCCGTGACCGTCTTGGATGAACAAGCCTCTCCCACCATCGAAACGGCCGAAAAATTGCGCCAGAGCCTGCGCAAGGAATTGCCTAGCTGGATGCTGCCGGAGTACTGGGCCTTCGTAAAGTCGATCGATAAGACCTCAGTGGGCAAGTTTGATAAGAAGGATCTGCGCACCCACTTGGCGGAAGGCGATTACAATATCATCCGCCTCAAGGGCCCAGGTGAAGCCCAGCGCCTTGACGAAATCAACGAAAGCGATTTTAACCGGGAAAACGAGGAATAATCATCGGCCAGGTTGCGTTGTGGCTTGGTGTACCTTGTTTCCCACTCTTAGACTGGCAGCAATGACTTCACCAACGCCTTCTTCTTCAGCGGTGTCCCTGCCCCTGCCCACCGTGGGCCGGACGCAGCCGCCGGAGGATTTACCTGCCGCGGCAAGCGACGGCACCCGCGCCTTGGTTGATCGCTACGGCCGCAGGGCACGCGACCTGCGTGTGTCCCTCACGGACCGCTGCAACCTGCGCTGCACGTACTGCATGCCAGCCGAAGGCTTAGAGTGGATGCCCACGCAGCAAACGCTGTCCGATGAAGAGACCATCCGGCTTATCCGCCTCGGCGTGGAAAAGCTCGGCATCCGCCAGGTGCGCTTTACCGGCGGCGAGCCGCTGCTGCGCAAATCCTTGGAAAAAATCATCGCCGCTACCAAGGAACTCACCACGGATGAAGGCATTGCGCCGTCGACGGCGCTGACTACTAATGGGTTGGGCTTGGAAAAGCGCGCCGCAAAGCTTGCCGCAGCAGGCCTCGACCGCATTAATATCTCGCTAGATACCATCGATCCACAGCGCTATGCCGCACTCACCCGGCGCGATCGGCTAGCCCACGTGCTCGAAGCCATCGCCGCCGCAGCCGATGCCGGATTGAATCCCGTCAAGATCAATGCCGTGGTCATGCCCGGCGTCAATGAAGCAGATATCGTCCCGCTGGCGGACTATGCGCTGCACCAGGGCGCCCAGCTGCGCTTTATTGAGCAGATGCCGCTCGGACCGCGGGAAAAGTGGCGCCGCGAAGACATGGTCACCGCAGATGACATCTTGCACCAGCTACAAAGCCACTTTTCCATGCGCCCGGCGCGCGAGCCGCGCGGATCAGCCCCGGCCGCTTTATGGGATGCTATTGCCCCCGATGGCACCGCCGGCAAGCTCGGCATCATCGCCTCCGTAACCCATCCCTTCTGCGGCGACTGCGACCGCACCCGGCTTACCACCGATGGTGCCGTGCGCAACTGCCTGTTTGGCAATTCCGAAACCCAGTTGCGGGATCTCATGCGCTCTGGCGCCAGCGACGAGGAATTAATGGAGGCGTGGGCCGGGGAAATGTGGACGAAGAAACCGGGCCATGGCATTGATGATGAGGGCTTTTTGCAGCCGGATCGTCCCATGTCTGCCATAGGCGGCTAATCTAATTATTTATGTCCGCATCGCGTTCCATTTCTGAGCACCTTTCCGCGGTTTTGGCACTGGCGCCGACACCGCGCGCAGAGTCCGTACCCGTTGGCCCCGCGCTGTGCGGACGGGTATTAGCGGAGGATGCGACCGCGCGCTTTCCCGTCCCACCGTTTGCCAATTCCGCCATGGATGGATTCCTCGTCCGCGCCGCTGATATTTCGGGCCCGGGACCGTGGACGCTGCCGGTCGCAGGCGATGTCCCCGCCGGTGCTACCGCTCAGGCAGTACCCGCCGGCCAGGCCGTTCGCATCATGACCGGGGCCCCGGTGGGCGATGCCACTGGCTTAATCGTCGTCCCAGTAGAAAACACCACCGTCCCGTCTGGTCCCACGGAGTTGCCGCGCGAGGTCACCATCACCGCCGCGCCTGCAAAAACCCATATCCGCCCCGCTGGAGAAGATATACAACCCGGCACCATAGTTGCCCCTGCCGGCGCCACCGCGAACGCGGCGGTTATCGCGGCGCTTATATCCACCGGCATCTATTCTGTAAAGGCTTACCGGCGCCCGCGCATCGCGGTGATTTCTTCCGGCAATGAGCTATCCGCCTATCCGGATGAACTCGCCCCAGGGCGCCTGCCGGATTCCAATGGGCCGATGCTCGCCTCCCTCGCCCACACGGAGTCCTACTCGCACGTGGGCGACGATCCTGCGGAGTTATCCAGATTGTTCGATGAGCTCAGCGCATCCCACGACCTCATCATTACCTCCGGCGGGGTATCGGCCGGCGCTTTCGATGTGGTGCACGGGGTGCTGGGCACGGGCGATAATTCGTGGTTCGGGCACGTTCACCAGCGGCCCGGTGCGCCGCAGGGCATCGGCAGGTGGCGGGATGTTCCGGTGCTTGCGCTGCCGGGCAATCCGGTGGCGGCTTTCGTCGGTTTCCAGCTCTATGCACGCCCGCTTATCGCCGCCTTATCGGGCCAGCCGCACCCGCGGGAGACCGTGCAGCTGAGTGCGAAGGTGGAGGTTTCGCTGCCATCGGCAAGCGCACGCCCCATCATCGTTCCTGTGACCGTAAGCTTTGCGGGAAAGCCCAGGATTACTGGCGCGTTAAGCCGTGGCAGCCACCGGGTGGTCTCGCTGGCCGGTACGAATGGGTATTGCATCATTGATGGACCTGCCCCCGCCGCGGGCGAAGAGACCACCGTTTATCTGTATTAAAGAGGAGAATGTTTCATGGAGTTTACCCACCTCAATTCCGCCGGCACCGCCTACATGGTCGATGTGACCGAGAAACAGCCGACCGTGCGCACCGCCACGGCCGAGGGTGAGGTCGCCTGTTCCCCGGAGGTCATGACCGCGCTGCGCGAGGGCACCGTGCCCAAGGGTGACGTGCTGGCGGTCGCGCGCATCGCCGGCATTTCTGCGGCGAAGAAGGTCCCGGAGCTCCTGCCGCTCGCGCACACCATTGGCGTGCATGGCTGCGCGGTGGATCTGGAGCTTGCCGATGCCCACGTGAAGATCACCGCCACCGTGCGCACCGCCGACCGCACCGGCGTGGAAATGGAGGCTCTGACCGCGGTCAACGTTGCCGCCTTGGCGCTCATTGACATGGTCAAGGGCGTCGACCGCTCTGCTTTTATTCGTCGCTGTGGCATCGTGGCGAAATCGGGCGGGCGCTCCGGCGATTGGTCTAGGACCCTCTCGGAGGCTTAATGGACGGCGCGATCATTCTGGCCGGCGGGCAATCGCGCCGCATGGGCGGGGCGGATAAGGCACAGGTGCGCGCCTTTGGCCTGCGCTTGGTGGACCGCCTGCTGCGCCAGCTTCCCTATGGCATGCCGTCTATCGTTATTTCCCCGCATTACCTCAGCCTGCCGCAGGTGTGCGAGTCGCCGCTTTTCGGCGGCCCTGTCGCCGGCATCGAAGCTGGTGCGCGCGCTTTGTCGCATTGCGACCGCCTGGCACTCTTCGCTGTGGATGCTCCCGATTCCCCGCAGCTCCTCCCGCACCTTAACTACGCGTTGCAGGCCGCGCCCAGCGCCGATGCCGCGATTACCCGCGCCGCGGATGGGTACTTACAGCCCCTGTGTTCGCTGTGGCATACCGATGCGATCTTCGAACGCTTGGGCGCGCTGGAGTCGACCCGCGATGTCTCCGTAAAAAGGCTTATCCGCGGCGCCGATTTCGTCGAGGTGGCCGGCACCGGTGCCGAGCGCGATTACGATACCCCTGCCGAATTGCAGGACATTCCACCGCACCCCGCCCTTCGCGCTCACCGGCGCGGCTAAGGCAAGTACACGCCGCCCTCCCCGTGAGCGCGAAGGGATGGTGAGGGAGGCATTATTCGCCGCGGGAGCGAAAGACATCGGCAAGCAGCGGCGCAATAACCCCAAGGGCATCTGCCACGGCGCCGGTGGATGAGGCGCAATTGATAATGAGGCTGCCGCCGCCGTGGTCGGTCATGCCGATGATCCCGCGGGACAGACCCGCCTTGGGCGAGGACTCGAGCCCGCGCAGGAGCACCTGGGTCTCCAGGCCGTAGAGGCGGGCCTTGATATAGCGCTCGGTGACCTCTGGGGTCAGGTTCGTCGCCCCGATGCCGGTGCCGCCGATTACCACGACTATATCGGTGCCGGTATCCACGGCGGTCCGCAGCGCGTCGTCGACTGGCTTAAGGCCCTCCGGCACGATGCTCGGTGGCGCGACATCGATGTCGTGGGTGCGCAGGATTTCTGCCGCTTTCTCCCCGGCGCGGTTCGGTTTTTCCCCGGCCAAAATGCGGTCCGAGCTGACGATTATCTGTGCCTTTCTTTGGGACATAAGTCTCATTCCTTTCCCACTGTGGAGTGTGGTTAATATCACATCATTCAGTTTTCGACACCAACACATTTGGGGCACGGGGCTAACCTGCGGCATCGGAATCGATCAAGAATTACGCAACATTTGTATGCCGTAATTAGATACGGATTTTACCGTTTTTATTTACCTTTTCGAGCATAGTCGCCGGTAGATTAAGGAGTTGAACGACCTACTACCTGTGAGGAAATCATGACCGCTCTTGATACCTCAGGCAAAGTCATCCAAGGTTGGGATCCAGAAGATTCCGACCACTGGGATTCCAAAATTGCCTGGCGCACGCTGTGGATCTCCACATTTGTTCTTATCATTGGCTTTGCCACTTGGTACCTCGTATCGGCAATTGCCCCGCAGTTGAACCAGATTGGTTTCGACTTAACCCGCAGCCAGCTCTACTGGCTAACAGCCATCCCCGGATTGGCGTGCGGTATCTTCCGTCTCGTCTTCATGTTCCTGCCGCCCATCCTCGGCACGCGCAAGCTCGTCTTCAGCTCCTCGCTGCTGTTTATCATCCCCATGCTGGGCTGGTTCTTCGCGGTACAGGACTCCTCCACCCCGTACTGGTGGCTGATGACCCTCGCCTTCCTCTCCGGCATCGGCGGCGGCGTGTTCTCCGGCTTCATGCCCTCGACCGGCTACTTCTTCCCCAAGCGCCTGTCCGGTACCGCGCTGGGTATCCAGGCCGGCATCGGTAACTTCGGTATCTCCTTTATCCAGCTGGTTGCCCCATGGCTCATGGGCTTTACCCTGTTGGGTGTAGGTTTTGTTGCCCCGCAGCGCACCGATGACGGCGAAATCTTTGTCCACAACCCCGCCATCTTCTTGGTGCCGTGGGCCATCGTCGGCGCATTCCTGGCATGGACCCTGCTCAAGGATGTTCCCGTGAAGGCGAATTTCCGCCAGCAGATGGACATCTTTGGCAATAAGAACACCTGGATTCTTACCGTCGTCTACTTCATGACCTTCGGCGCATTTTCAGGCTTCGCCGCGCAAACCGCGCTGCTTATTAACCAGATCTTCGGCGAAGGCTCCGAATTTGCCGGCACCTACGAGAACCTGCCCGCCGGCGCGAGCTACGCCTTCCTCGGACCACTTATCGGTGCGCTCGTCCGCGCCCTGTGGGGCCCGCTGTGCGATAAGTTCGGCGGCGCCATCTGGACCTTCATTGGCTGCCTGGGCATGACCATCTTTACCGTCGTGGCTACCTTCTTCCTCACCCCGGACGAGCCGGATGAGGTCTGGTGGTTCCTGGGCACCATGCTCATTTTCTTCTTCTTCACGGGCTTGGGCAACGCCGGCACGTTTAAGCAAATGCCCATGATTTTGCCCAAGCGCCAAGCAGGCGGCGTTATCGGTTGGACCGGTGCCATCGGCGCCTTCGGCCCGTTTGTCGCAGGTGTCTTGCTTTCCATGATGTCTGCACCGACGTTCTTCTGGGGCTGCGCCGTGTACTTTGCCATTACCACCGTGTTGGTGTGGATCTACTACGCCCGCCCCAACGCCCCATTTCCCGGATAATTAGGAGCTTTCAACCCCATGACTGCATACTTCGCGCCCGAAAAGGGCTCTTCAAATCCGCTCTTTAAGTTCGGTGCCTACCTGCGCAAAGGCGAAGCTACCGATTCTGGTCAGCAGCTTTTCTTAAAGGGCGGCCGCCAGGCGGACGTCTTTTACCGCAACCGCTGGGCCTTCGACAAGATGGTGCGCTCCACCCACGGCGTGAACTGCACCGGTTCGTGCTCGTGGAAGGTCTACGTCAAAGACGGCGTCATCACCTGGGAATCCCAGGCGGTGGATTACCCCACCACTGGCAATGACATGCCGGAATACGAGCCCCGCGGCTGCCCGCGTGGAGCCTCCTTTTCCTGGTACACCTACTCTCCTACCCGCGTGCGCTACCCGTATGCCCGCGGCGTGCTGGTAGATATGTTCCGCGAGGAAAAGGCTAAGCACGGCGATTCCGTCCTGGCTTGGCGCGCCATCCAAGAGGACCCCGAAAAGCGCAAGGCGTATATCTCCCAGCGCGGCAAGGGCGGGCTCATCCGCATCTCTTATGAAGAGGCCATCGACATCGCCTCGGCCGCGCACGTCTACACCATCCGCAAGTACGGTCCTGACCGCATCAACGGCTTTACCGTGATCCCGGCCATGTCGCAGATTTCCTATGGCGCGGGCATGCGCTTCTTGCAGACCATCGGCGGCGTCGCGCTCTCCTTCTATGACTGGTACGCCGACCTGCCGCCGGCATCCCCGCAGACCTTCGGCGACCAGACCGACGTCCCGGAATCCGGCGACTGGTACAACTCTTCCTACCTCAGGATGTGGGGCTCGAATATCCCGGTCACCCGCACCCCGGACGCCCACTTCATGGTGGAATCGCGCTACAAGGGCACCAAGGTCGTCGTGGTCTCGCCCGACTTTGCGGATAATACCAAGTTCGCCGATGAGTGGGCCCGCATCGAGCCAGGAACGGATGCCGCGCTCGCCTTTGCCATGGGCCACGTCATCTTGAAGACCTTCCACGTGGACCGCCAGGAACCGTACTTCCTGAACTACATGCGCAAATACACCGACTCGCCCTTCCTGGTATCCC
This sequence comes from Corynebacterium sp. KPL4015, assembly GCF_040225725.1. Classification (NCBI taxonomy): domain Bacteria; kingdom Bacillati; phylum Actinomycetota; class Actinomycetes; order Mycobacteriales; family Corynebacteriaceae; genus Corynebacterium; species Corynebacterium sp. KPL4015. Next base: position 53,693 of record NZ_JBEHGF010000001.1, read on the forward strand.
TGGAAGACCACGGCGACGGCACCTACACCCCAGGCAAATTCCTCACCGCCTCGCAGCTTGCCGATGCCACCTTGAACTCCTCCCCCAACGCCACCCACCGTGGCCTTGTGATGGAAGAAGACGGACGCATCGTTGACCCAGGCGGCACCGTGGCAGACCGCTGGGATAACGAGAGCGCCAAGTGGAACCTGGCGCTGGATAACGCCGATCCGGTCATGTCCATCGCAGAAACCGATCGCTTTGACACCGCCGAGGTGCTCTTCCCCCGCTTTGACCTGGATACCAACCCAGAGGACGTGGGGACCGACAAGCCCATTGGCGCGGGCATCGTCCACCGCGGCGTCCCCGTCCGCGAGGTCGACGGCAAGCTGGTTACCACCGTCTTCGACATCATGCTCGCCCACTACGGCGTCAACCGCGAGGATCTCCACCTGCCGGGTAGCTGGCCGAAGGACTTCCACGATGCCAGCGAGGTCGGCACCCCCGCCTGGCAGGAAGAGCTCACGGGCGTGGCTGCCGATACCGCCATCCGCATCGGCCGCGAATTTGCACAAAACGCCGCGGATTCCAAGGGCCGCTCGCAGATCATCATGGGCGCGGGAGTCAACCACTACTTCCACGCCGATAATATCTACCGCACCTTCTTGGCGCTGACCTCCATGTGCGGCACCCAGGGCGTCAATGGCGGCGGTTGGGCACACTACGTGGGTCAGGAAAAGCTGCGCCCCATCAACGGCTGGACCCAGTGGGCCATGGCCGCCGACTGGCAGCGCCCGCCGCGCCACATGATTTCTACCGGCTTCTACTACTTCGCCACCGAGCAGTACCGCTACGATAATTCGCGCGCGTCCCACTTGGGCTCGCCGCTGGCTAGCCACGGTTCCATCGGGGACAAGATGGTCTCCGATACCATGGCGGAATCCATGCGCCGCGGCTGGATGCCGGCCTACCCGCAGTTCAACCGCAACTCCCTCTTCCTTGCCGATGAAGCCGATGAGGCCGGCATGGACATCAATGACTACGTGGTCCAAGAGCTAGAAAGCGGCCGCCTAGAGTTCTCCTATGACAACCCGTCTGCCGAGGAGAACTGGCCGCGCATCCTGCTCAACTGGCGCACCAACCTGCTCGGCTCGTCCGCCAAGGGCACCGAGTTCTTCCTGCGCCACCTGCTGGGCATCGACTCGGACGCTACCGCGGAAGAACTCGCCCCCGAAGACCGCCCGCGCAGCATCAAGTGGGTGGATAAGGCACCGGAGGGCAAGCTGGATCTGATGATGACCACGGACTTCCGCAATACCTCCACCACGCTGGTTTCGGACCTCATTTTCCCGGCCGCAACCTGGTACGAAAAGCACGACATGTCCTCTACCGACATGCACCCGTACCTGCACTCATTTAACGCGGCGATTAACCCGCCGTGGGAGGCCCGCTCGGACTACGAGGTCTTCCGGGACTTGGCCGCAGCGCTCTCTGATAAAGCCACCAAGTGGCTGGGCGTGCAGCGCGATGTCATTACCCAGCCGAGCCACCACGACAGCCCGGACGAGCTTGGCATGCCCAACGGCATCGTCCCCGACCCCGAAGAACAGGGCCTTATCCCTGGGGTCACGATGCCAAAGCTGCACGTTGTCGAGCGCGATTACACCAAGGTCTACGAAAAGTGGGCGCACTTGGGCCCGCTTCCCGCCAAGGCCGGCACCGGCGTGCACGGCACCAAGTTCAACGTAGAAAAGCAGGTCAAAGAACTCGAGCTCATCTGCGGCACCACGGAGACCTCCATGGGCGAGCTGGTGGATCTGTCCAAGGACACCAAGGTCATCGACGCCATCTTGCACCTGTCTGGTGTCTCCAACGGTGAGCTAGCCAAGCAAGGTTTTGAGTTCCTATCCTCACGCACCGGCAAGGATCTGACGCCACTGGGCACTCCCGATGAAGACGTACGCATCACCTGGGATGACATCAAGGAACGCCCGAAGGAGGTCATCACCTCTCCCGAGTGGACCGCCGATAAGCGTAATAAGCGCCGCTACACCGCCTTTTCCATCAACGTCGAGTTTGATAAGCCGTGGCACACGCTGACCGGCCGCATGCAGTACTACATCGACCACGACTGGTTTATGGACTACGGCGAATCGCTGCCGATCTTCCGCCCACCGCTAGATCACGTCCACATGCACGGCGAATTCGCGCCGGGCACGGAATTGACCAATGACCGCGGCGAGGCCGAAGTCACGCTGCGTTACTTGACCACGCACAATAAGTGGTCCATCCACTCGCAGTACTTCGACAACCTGCACGTGCTCTCCATCTCGCGCGGTGGCCAGGTGGTCTGGATGTCCAATAAGGACGCCGAGAAAATCGGTGTGACAGACAATGACTGGGTTGAGGTATATAACCGCAACGGCGTTGTTTCCGCCCGCGCCATTGTTTCCCACCGCATCCCGGAGGGAACTATGCTGTGCAACCACGCACAGGAGCGCACCGTGGGCACGCCGATCAACGAGCACACCGGCCGCCGCGGCGGCACGCACAACTCGCTGACCCGCATTTCCATCAAACCGGTGCACATCGCTGGCGGCTATGGCCAGCTGACCTACCACTTCAACTACATCGGCCCTACCGGCAATAACCGCGATGAAGTCACCCGCGTGCGCCGCCGTTCCCAGGAGGTATCCTACTAATGAAAGTCATGGCCCAAATCTCCATGATCATGAACCTGGACAAGTGCATTGGTTGCCACACGTGTTCAGTTACCTGTAAGCAGGCATGGACCAACCGCGAAGGCACCGAGTACATCTGGTTCAATAACGTCGAAACCCGCCCCGGCCTCGGCTACCCGCGCACCTGGGAGGACCAGGAAAAGTGGAAGGGCGGCTGGGAGCGCACGGCATCCGGCAAGATCAAGCCCAAGGCCGGCGGCCGCCTCAAGAAGCTGGCTACCCTCTTCCACAACCCCAACCTGCCCACCATCCAGGATTACTACGAGCCCTGGACCTACCAGTACGAGGACCTGATGGGCGCCGAGGCGGGCCAGAAGACCCAGCCGACCGCCAAGCCGGTCTCCCAGATCGACGGCCGGGACATCGGCAAGATTGAATGGTCCTCCAACTGGGACGATAACCTGGGTGGCTCTACTGCCACGCTTGACGATGACCCCGTGCTCCACAACATGAACCTCGAGGTCAAGAAGGAAATCGAAGACTCGTTCATGTTCTACCTGCCGCGTATTTGCGAGCACTGCATGAACCCGACCTGCGTATCCTCCTGCCCCTCCGGTGCGATGTACAAGCGCACCGAGGACGGCATCGTCTTGGTGGACCAGGACCGCTGCCGCGGCTGGCGCATGTGCGTATCCGGCTGCCCGTATAAGAAGGTCTACTTCAACCACAAAACTGGCAAGGCCGAAAAGTGCACGCTGTGCTACCCGCGCCTCGAGGTGGGACAGCCCACCGTGTGCTCCGAGACCTGCGTGGGCCGCCTGCGTTACTTGGGCGTCATCCTCTACGATGCCGACCGTGTCGCCGAGGCCGCCTCCACCGAGAATGAGCAGGACCTTTTCGAGGCCCAAAAGTCGATCATGCTCGACCCACACGATCCAGAGGTTGTCCGCGCAGCTCAGGCCGAGGGCATCCCGCACTCCTGGATCGACGCCGCGCAGCAGTCGCCGATTTACGATCTCATCTTCAAGTACGGCGTCGCTCTGCCGCTGCACCCGGAGTATCGCACGCTGCCGATGGTCTGGTACATCCCGCCGCTGTCGCCCATCGTTGACAAGGTGACCGCAACCGGCAACGACGGCGAGGACCACAAGATCCTCTTCTCGGCGCTATCGAATATGCGCATTCCGCTGGAATACTTGGCAGGCCTATTTACCGCCGGCGATACCGTCCCGGTAGAAAAGTCGCTGCGCCGGCTCGTCGCTATGCGCTCGTATATGCGCGATATCAACCTGGGCAACGAACCGCAAGAGGAGATCGCCCAGGCAGTCGGTATGACGGGCAGGGACATGGAAGGCATGTACCGCCTGTTGTCCATCGCTAAATACGATGACCGCTACGTCATTCCCACCGCCTCGCCGGAATCCCCGCGCGGCATTACCGATTTGGATCCGTTTGGCGATGTGGACCCAGCCAAGGCCTCCGAAGACGTCTTCCACGACCTTGGCATGGGCGCGCCCGAGGCCTGCACCCACGGCGCCGAACCGCAAGGTAAGGTCTCGCTGCTCTCCTGGAGCGGCGACCGCCCCGATGCCATGTTCCCGCCGCGGAAGTAGGTGAAGCCGTGAATATCTTCGATAAACTCCGCAAACGCCAGGAATCCCTGCAGCGGCAATCGGCCCAGCAGGGTGGCGATGCCCCCGTGGCAGGATTCGGAACACCCGCTGGCATCGGTTCCATGGGCGGTGCCAAGGACGTCGAAAAGACGCTGCGCACCCACACAGGTCAAGTCCCCAATGAATTTGTCACGCCGGTCGAGGTCACTGAAGACCAGCGGCGAATCGTCGCCATGGCCGTGTCCGTGCTGCTGAATTACCCCGGCGAAGATATCTTTGACCGCCTCTCCGCGGTCGAAGACCAAGTAGATGACCTGCCGCTGGCCATTGCCACCGACTTCATCAACTTCGCCGAATGGGCCCGCAGCATCGGCCCCCGCGGCTTGGAAGAACACTACGTCGAGACCTTTGACCAGCGCCGACGCTGCGCGCTGTACCTGTCCTACTTTGCTGTTGGCGATACCCGCCAGCGTGGAATGGCCATTTTGTCCTTCCGCCAGCAATTAGAATCGCTCGGCTTCGAGATTTCGGATGCAGAGCTACCTGATCACCTCTGCGTCGTCCTCGAAGCCCTCGCCATGAGCGAGGGGGATACGCACGAGCGCGCCGTCGAATTAGTGGCCAGCTACCGCGAAGGAATCGAGGTGCTGCGCGCGGCCCTCGCCCGCGAGCGTTCGCCGTATGTCAGCTTGATCGTCGCGCTGTGCAAGGCCCTTCCAGAAGTCGATTCTGATACCGCGCAAAAGTACGTCGATCTCATCCGCACCGGCCCACCCGCCGAGATGGTCGGCATTGCAGACCTTCCCTTCCCCACTACCCAACCAGACCTCGTCTAGGAGCCACATCATGTTTGATAACTTCCTCTGGGGTGCCTTCCCGTGGTTAGCCATCGCGGCGTTCTTTGTGGGCATCTTCTGGCGGTGGCGTTCCGACCAATTCGGCTGGACCACCCACTCCTCCCAAATCTATGAATCCAAGCTGCTGCGTTTATCCTCGCCGCTTTTCCACTGGGGCATGGTCTTCGTGGTCATTGGCCACCTAATGGGCTTGGCATTCCCCAAATCTTGGACCCAGGCCGTTGGCATCAGCGACCACGCCTACCATCTCTTGGCCACCATCCCCGGCTCCATCGCCGCTCTGGCGGTCCTGCTGGGCTTTGCCGGTTTGCTGTACCGCAGGCTAAAGAACCGCTCCGTATTCTTGTCCACCTCCACCTCGGATAAGGTCATGTACGCGCTGCTCGGCCTCGCACTGGTATCGGGTTCTTTTGCCACCTTTACCCTGCAGCTTTTTGACCTCGCCGGCACCGGCGGGTACGACTACCGCGAAACCATTTCCCCGTGGCTGCGCCAGCTGTTGATCTTCAACATCCAGCCAGACCTCATGGCCAGTGCCCCGTGGCAATTTAAGGTCCACGTCCTCTGCGGATTCACCATCATCGCCGTGTGGCCCTTTACCCGCCTTGTCCACGCGTTCTCGGCGCCGGTCGGCTACGTTACCCGCCCGTACGTGGTCTACCGTTCCCGCGATGAGCGCACCACCCCGATGCGCTCCAATACCGCGTGGGAGCCTATCCGCTCCAACCGGAAGCAATTGGAAGGAGAAACCCCGGGCCACGGTGCCTAGGTAGTTCCTCGGTCCTTTCACCGCTGCGCGCTGTCCAATATTTGGATGGCCCGCGGCGGTTTCCTTATGTCTACGTTTACTCCGGCGCTCCCCATGCACCCACCACTCGCCTCCCACGCGCCCTTCGCGCTCACCGGCAAGGCGGTGCGCCCGTAGATACTTCCACCCAGTGAGCGCCAAGGAGAGGCTAGCAATAAAGAACCCCGCCCCTTCGCGCTCACGGGGAGAGGTGGAACTACCTATCGGCAGTGCCCTGGTGAGCGCGAAGGACGGGGTGGGGTTGGCAACGCTTTATTCGGTAACGACGAACTTGCCGTGCTGTCCCTTTTCCGCGTTGGTCATGATGTGGTTGACAAAGGAATAGGTTCCGGGCTCGTTGAAGGTCATTTCCACAAACCCGCCTTGCGCGGGAAGTAGGTCGAAGGCCTGCGAACCGGTCTTATCCTCGTCCTTGATGAGGTAAGCACCTTCCTTATAGGCGGTATCAAATTGCTCGCCCACCACGTGGAAGCTAAGCGGCTGATCGGGGCCCACGTTCAGGATCCACAGGCGGACGGTATCGCCTACCTTGGCCTTGATGGGGTCGACGTCGTACTGGCTGGGGTAGTAATTAAAGGCCATGAGGTCGAAGTCGCCGTCGGCCACGCGCTGGGCGTCAGCGCCGGTCTTTTCCTCACCGAGGAATACATCGTTGGCGATGAAGTTGTACTCGGCATCCACGTCCTTGAGATCTGGTGGATCGATGATGACGTTGCCGGCCATGCCGTTGGCGATGTGCAGGGACATCGGGGCGGTTGAGCAGTGGTACATCCAAATGCCGGAGCGATTCGCGGTGAATTCGTAGGTTAGTTCTTCCCCGGGCTGGATGGACTTCATGTTTTCATCCGGGTTGACCTCACCGGCGTGGAAGTCGATGGAATGGGCCATGCTGCCCTCGTTCTTGATGGTGATCTTGAACTTATCGCCCACCTTGCCGCGCAGCGTCGGCCCTGGCGCCTGGCCATTAAAAAGCCATTGCATCTGCTTAACTCCTGGGGCTACCTCAACGATTTCCTCGGTCATCGACCAGGTTTCTTCATGCGTGGTGGTATTAGCCGCCGGCGCCAGGGAGGCGTCATAGGCGCTAAAACCTTCGCGGGAGGCACCGAGTTCGGCGGCGCTCGGAACATCAACGTGCGGGTTGGATGCCCCTGCCACGGCATGGTGGTGATCGTGCCCGCCGGTGCTTGGCGCGGAATCGTCCACGTTGACGTCAAAGGTCATACCTTGCAGGCGGTGACCGGCAATGGTGCAGTAGCCTTCGATGCTGGATTCGATGACACCGGCATCGAGCTGCACGGTATCGCCGGGATCGACGCGGCCGGTTTCGGCATCACCAATCTTTAGATCGTGGACTTGGTCCCCGGTATTGGTGAAGTTAACCACCAAGTGGGTGCCGGGATCGATATCAACGTGGTTGGGGACGAAGGCCATACCATCGACTTCTACGTCAATGGTGTGGGTTTCACCTTCGGCAACAGAGCTTGATGGCTGGGAGTCCTTAGAGGTGGTATTGACTAGGGCGAGCGCGATTACCGCGGCCAGCGCGATACCGATAAGTAACCACGAGGCCCATTGGGAGTTGCCGGACTCCGGCGGCTTATCCTGTGGCTGTGGGGAAGAAACACTAAGCATTTAATTCTCCAGATTCTGTTGTTGGTAGACGGCGCGGCCCACGGCAAGCACGTTTAATGCTAAGCCCATCCCCATGAGGATAAGCCCAGCAGGCAGGGCGTTGACAAGGCTCAGCAGGGCGCCGAGGTTGATGAGAACGAGTCGGGCAAAACCGGCGCGGTCCGCGGTATCCCGGCCGTGGTGCACCTTGGCAGGACCGCCTCCCACCAGCGTGGGCAAGAGGTGGTGCAAGACGCCGGTGACCAGCTGCAAAATGCCGCCGCCGATGAAGGCCGGAACCAAAAACAGCGTGATGACGCGCGGGTAAGCGCCGAGCGCTGCGGCGACGGCATCGCCGGCGCACAGGGCCACCATCCACAGCAGTCCTGCGATAACGGATACCGATGCTGTGGTGAGCCGAGGGTTGCGCCCCAGCACGGTGGCCAGGACGGGTTGGATGATCATGATGGCGGCGAGCACGACGAGCAGCTGGGCGATGCCCGCCGCGCGCGTCCACCCCACCGCGCCGCAGACCATGGTCAGGGCTAGCCCGGTGCAGTGGACGATGAGCCCGCGCGTACACCTGGTGCGCGCGGTGGGCGAAATCGCGGTGCTGGACAAGGTGGGAAGGAGCGTCACGATGGTGCCCACGATGGTCAGCCACGCAAACCCCCACACCATGCCGCGCGAGTGGGCGGCCACCAGGAAGGAATAGTTGCCTACGCCATTGCCGCTTAAGATCACCAGCACCACGGAGGCAATCATGAAGATGGATGCGGCCGCATAAAACGGCACCGTCACCGCAAACGATCCGGAAAGCGAGCCGCGCAAGCGCGTGTAGATAAAGACGAGCTGCCAGGCAAGGGCGGCGATGATGAGGAGGGAGGCGGCATCGGCAAGCAGGCCCCAGTCATATCCGGCGCGATCGATAATGAGCAGGACAAGGCCCACCTGGATGAGTACCACGCGTGCGCCCACGCCCCGGTATCCGTTATTGGCGGTGCGTGTAAGCGCCTCGGTGAAGTGGGTGGAAAATACAACGATGGCCGTGGTCAGCGCGCCGATGGTCAGCGGGTGGATGAGGTCCCACCACACCACGGGCGCGCCCAGGTGACCCGCCACGTTGATGCCGATGCCGATAAGCACCCACGCGCCGATAAGGGCTGCGGTCACGATGTGCCAGCGGCTGCGGGCGGCCAGGGAAATGTCATTAATGTGCACGGTGGGCCTCCTTCACCGACAAAGTAATGCCGCAGGCGAGGAAAACCAAGATGGCGGCGATGGTAGTCAGCCCGCCTACTTGGTAGGCGACGGTGTGGCGGGCGACATCGGCAAGAATGCGCAGCGCCAGCCCGCCGTGCAGGACCGCTACGGGGAGGAACAGCACCGGATGGTAGGGCAAGTGGCGGCGGATGACAGAGGTAATAATGATGGGGGCATGGGCGAAAATCATGGACATGACAAAGCCCAAAAAGATGGCGTGCACCGAGGCGTCGTAGGCAAAGCCGGAGCTTTCGCCATAGAGCAGCCAGAAATAGCCGCCGAGGGCCAACCAAAAATACCCGGCGAGCATGCACGCGGCGGAATAGCGCGGCAGCCCGCGCGAGCGCACTAGGTTCTTCGCCACGTCCACGCGCACGGTAGAAACCGCAACGCCGATAAGCGCCGCGCCCATCGCGCGATAGCCCACTGCCGGGGAGAGGATATAGACCACGCTGAGCGCCGCCAACCCCAAAACCCACAGCGTAATCCGCTTTTCCGCCTGCGTGCCGGCCATGGTGATGCGGGCCAGCTCCATGCGCTCGCCGATGATCGTCGCTACCACGTAGAGCACGCACAGCGGCATCGCGGTAGAAAACGCTGGCTCCATGGCCCACAGCAGTGCCGCCGCTACCCCGCCGATGACGCCGGTGGCCTGCACAATGATGGACAGGGCGGGCTGGCGCCGGTGGATGGTGGCATAGATAAACCCCAGCACGATGAAGCCGGCGGCAAAACACAACGCCGGAACCTGCCGCGGCAGGCCGGCCACGATGCCCACAAAACCGGCGGCGTGGAAGATGGGGCCTGCCCAGGCCCACCGCGTACGCACGGCGACGGCGCGCTCCAGCCCGATAGCGCCGCCGACAAAGCCAAAGACCATCAAGGGACCATGATCTGCGGCGACGGAGGCAGCCGGCGAGAACCCCACGCCGAGCAGGGATGCTCCCGCGGCGAGCCCAACCAGCAAGGACAGCCCGGCGCAGGCGAGGAAGAAGAAGCGGTGCGCGAGCCTATTATTTATCACGGTTTTAATCGTACTAATATTGGTGGCAAGGTAAAACCTCACCCCACCTCCGAAAGGATGATCCTCACCATGGAACTTCCCATCACCGATTCTTCCCAGCAGAACTCCATCCCCACGCTCAACGCGACCGAAATCCCCCACGCCGTGCGTCACGGTGCCATCCACGGCGCTTTGGGCACCCTGAACGTGGGCCAAGCCATGATCCTCATCGCCCCACACAACCCCCTCCCCCTACTCAAGGAAGTAGAAGAGCGCGCGGAGAAATTTGAGCTGTCGTACCTCAAGGAAGAAGAAAACGACTATCACATCAAGTTCACGCGAATTTCGTAGTGTATTTCCGTGCCAATCGATAGGCTATGTGCTGATAACTTCATCTCTCATACTAAGTTGCCTACATAACACGGAACATTCACTATGAATAAGAAATTTGCCGCAGCCGCCGTGGCTGCGACCGGGCTGGCGCTCTCCGCCTGCTCTCCCGATACCTCCACTACCTCCGATGCGGAGGAGACCAGCTTGAACCTACTGGCTGCATCGTCCACCCGCGTCATCAACGATGAACTGGAAAAGCGCGCTTCCGAGTTCGACGCCCCGGTAAACCTCGAGTTCCAAAATGGCGGCTCTTCCGACTTGGTCAATAAGCTCAGCGAGGGCGCTCCTGCGGACTTGCTGCTTACCGCGTCCAAAAAGACCATGGACAAGGCAATCAATGACGGAACCGTCAAGGACCCGAAGGTGCTTGCCACCAACGTCATGGTGATGGTCGTGCCGAAGGGCAACCCGGGCAATATCCACTCCATCGAGGATCTGCAGAACGAAGACCGCTTCGTCATCTGTGACCCGCAGGTTCCCTGCGGAGATATCTCTTCCCAGATCATCGAAGAAAACAACCTGGACGTAAAGCCCGCCTCCCAGGAGCAGCAGGTCGCTGACGTTTTGGGCAAGGTCGTCTCCGGTGAGGCCAATGCCGGCTGGGTCTACTCCACCGACGCCGCAGCCGCTGGCGATGATGTAGAGGTTATCGAGATTCCGGATGCTGATAAGTTTGCCAACCAAATCCTAGGCGCAGTCTCCGCCGAGGCTGAGCACCCAGAAGAGGCACAAAAGGTCCTCGACCTATTGGCCGATGACTTTGATAAGGCCTGGGAAGAGTACGGCTTTAACCCAGCAGATTAATCAATGACCCCTCCCCAGCCCATCCGCCTTAGGTATCCCCTCGTTATCGGCCTTATCGGCCTCATCGCGGTCGTTGTCATCCTCGTTCCCGTAGCCTCCTTGGGGCTGCGCGTACCGTGGGACCGCCTCGGCGAATACCTCGCCAAACCGGAGATTTGGGACATGCTCAAGCTGTCTTTCACCGCGGCATTCCAATCAATGCTGCTGGCGATGGTGCTGGGGACCGGCCTTGCCCTTTGGGTCCAACAGCTTGGCCGGGGCAGCGGCGTTATCCGCCTGTTCATCTATTTGCCCTTGGCCATGCCACCCGTGGTGGGCGGTTTGGCGCTGACCGCCGCCATCGGTCGCCGGGGCTATTTGTCCCCGCTTCTTGACGCCGTAGACTTCCATTTTGCTTTTGCTTTTCCCGGCGTCATCGCCGCGCAGTGCTTCGTCGCCTTGCCCTTCGTCGTGGTGGCGGTCGATTCCGCTCTGCGCCAATTGGATCAGGAGATTTTGGCCTCTGCCGCCAGCGTGGGGCTTTCCCGTTGGGAGGTACTGCGCAAAATCACCATCCCCTCCATCGCCCCTGCCTTGGCCACCGGCGCCGGCCTTGCCTTTGCGCGGTCCCTCGGCGAGTTCGGCACCACGCTGACCTTCGCGGGATCCCAGCCGGGCGTGACCCGCACGATGCCGCTCGGCATTTACTTGGAACGCGAGGTCGATACCGATGGCGCCTACGTCTTGTCCGCCATCCTCATCGCGATGGCGATTGTCTGCCTCGCCCTCGCAGGGCTGCCCTCGCTCCTCCAGCGTTCCTATCAGGCGCAGGCGCGCGAGCTGCACAGCATGGACTACGAAAAGCTCAGCGCCCTGACGGCCCCGGAAAAGGCCCCCACCCTAAACGTCACGGCGGACGGGGAAACCACGGAATTTACCCCGCGCGCGATCACGGCCATCGTCGGTTCCAATGGCTCGGGCAAGACCACACTCATGGGGCGCATCGCCGGGCGGCTGACCGGCGCGGAGATTACCGCCGATCCAGATGAGATCGTCCTGCTTACCCAGCGCCCCGGCCTGCCGCCGCGGGCCACCGCCAACCAGGCCATTGCGATGGTCACCCGCGATAAGCACCGCGCCACGGAATTACTGGAGGCAGCAGGATTACGGGAGCTTAACGATGTCCCCGTGCCCGCCCTCTCTGGCGGCCAGGCCGCCCAAGTGGCCCTCGTCCGCGCGCTTGCCGCACGGCCCACCATCCTGATTCTGGATGAGCCCTTGGCGGCCATCGATGTGGAATCCGCCAGCAAGTGGCGCCGCTTCCTGCGCGCTACCCGCCGCGACCGCACCACCTTGCTGGTGACCCACAATGCGTTGGATATTGCCGGGCTTGCCGATGACATGGTGGTCATGAATTCCGGCCGCGTCACCGCCCACGGGCCTGCCGCAGACCTCCTCGATGTCCCACCCACCGGCTTCGTGGCTAATATCGCAGGCCTCAACCGCGTGGAAGGCACCGTCACAGAGGCGACTGCTACCGAGACCGTCATTACCTGCGGGAATGCCACCATCACTGGCGGGCCCGCCGATCTCCGCGCCGGCGATAAGGTAGCGGTCACCTTTAAACCCAGCGACGTGCACCTTACGGCTGAAGCCTCTACCGGGGTCAATCACTGGTCCACCAAGGTCATCGCGGTAGAAGCTGCCAGCATGGCTGATGCTCGATTAAGCCTAGATATGGACGGGCACACCATCACTGTGCCGGTGAGTAGGCAGGTAGCTTTAGGTATTGATACGGACGATACCGTATCCTATAGCGTGGCTAAAGATAAGATTTCTGTTAATCAAGCCCCTCATCAGCACTCAGAGATACGAAGTTAATCGCATGCCTAATTCGCTCCCCCGCCCCAGCACCGAACTCTTCCCAGAAGCACTCAAGCTTTCCCCTAAGCAGCGCGAGGTGCTCACGCAGCTCCAGCACTACCCGCGAGGAGCCCGTGCGGCGGAGGTAGCAAAAGATTTAGGCATGCACGTCAATACCGCGCGCGGGCATATCGATGAGCTCATTCATGTCGGTGCCGTCACCGCCGTTCCAGAGCACAGCACCGGTCGCGGACGCCCGTCCCTGATTTTCCAGGCGCGCGTGCCAGATAACCGCGCCATCGCAGACGAATACGTCAGCCTCATTAGCGTGCTGACCTCGATGCTCGCGGGCAAAGAAGAGCTCGATGATTTCTCTTCCCCACAGGCCCGGGAGCTGGGACGCCAATGGGCGCGCGCCACGGGCGCGGACATTCACAGCGGGGCGCTCGATACCCTTTTTGCCACCCTACGCGATATGGGTTTTGATCCTTCGCAGGGCGCAGATCCTTCCGAAATCGAGTTGAATGCCTGCCCGTTCGTCTCCTCCGGAACCACCCCGAGCCCCTTTGTCTGCGCCATACACGCTGGCTTTTTGCAGGAAGCCAGCGGTACGGACGCGGACATCGCCTTAACGCCGATGCAGCGCCCCGAAGTGTGCCAGATCGAGATTAAGCCTGTGTAACTTCCACGCGAACCGGGCCCGCGACCTTGAGATCGAAGACGCGCAGGCCCTGCTCGCGGGCATCATCGAGAATACTCTCGTCGATGTCCTCCGTGTGCAGCACCATCACCGTTGGCCCCGCTCCGGAAAGATAGGCGGCGTACCCGCGGTTGCGCAGGCGGTTCACCCACTCCGCGGTCACGGGAAGCACGTCGGCGCGATACGGCTGGTGTAAGCGGTCGCGGGTGCCTTCCCACAGTAACTCCGGGTAGTTCTGCAATGCGGCTACCTGGACGGCGGTGCGGGAGACGTTAAAGGCGGCATCGGAATGCGTCACGTGCGAAGGCAGAACGCGACGCACCGCCTGGGTGGAGGCGTGGGAATCCGGCACCAGCGCGGTCGCCCGAATATCGGGATGCACGTTGATGGTAGCGGCCTTGTATTCCGGTAAGGATCGGCCATCGACAGGAACCGTCGTCCACGAGACCACGGCACTGCCCAGTACCGAGGCGGCGGCATTATCCGGGTGGCCCTCAAACGCCGAGGACAATTGCACGAGCTGATCTTGGGTCAGCGGGCTGCCCGCCAAGGCATTGCCCGCGGCCACGCCGGCGACCGCTGTAGACGCCGAAGAACCCAGGCCGCGCGATTGGGGAATCGTATTATGCGAAACCACGCGCAGCCCCGGCACCGTAGCTTCGGCCGCAGATAGGGCGGACCGGATGGCCTTAACCATCAGGTGCGAGCCATCGCGCGGGAGGTCTTCTGCCCCCTCGCCAAAAATCTCCACCTCAAGGCCGGAGGGAATGACCTCCACCTCGGCGGTGTCATACATGCTCAGTGACATGCCCAGGGTGTCATAGCCCGGCCCCAGGTTCGCCGTGGAGGCGGGGACGGTGACTATCGCTTTGGTGCCGACTTCAACTTCGATGCTCATGGTGACTAATATATCGAACCGGTTTAGCTGCCCAGGCGGATGACCGAGTGAACGGCCTTGACCTCATCGAGCTCGCCCAAGGCGGAGACGATGTTTTCCAGGGTCGCTTCCTTGGCAGCGTGGGTGACCACGATAAGGCGCGCGGTGTCCTCGCCGTCTTCCTGGCGCACGGTGCGCAGGGATACCCCATGCTGTGCGAAAAGCGCGGAAATAGCCTCCAAGACGCCAGCGCGGTCCTGGACTTCCATATCGATGTGGAAACGGGTATCAACCTCGCCGAAGTCCGCAATCGGCAAGTTAGCGTAGGTATTCTCGCCAGGCGCGCGGCCGCCGTGGACGATATTGCGGGCGGCACCGACGACATCGCCAAGCACGGCCGAAGCAGTGGGGTTGCCGCCAGCACCATTGCCGTAGAACATGAGCGATCCGGCTGCCTCAGCCTCGACGAAGATGGCGTTATAGGACTCGCTGACGGTAGCCAGCGGGTGCTCCTTGGCCACCAAGGTCGGGTGCACGCGCGCGTTGACCACTTCGGATCCATCCTCGCGGCGCAGGCGCTCACAAATGGCCAGCAGCTTGATGGAATAGCCGGCATCGTTTGCCGCGGCAATATCGTCTGCCGTGATATCGGTAATTCCCTCGCAGTGCACGTCCTCGAACTTCACGCGGGTGTGGAAACCGATGGAGGCCATGATGGCGGCCTTGGACGCCGCGTCATGCCCCTCCACGTCCGCGGTGGGATCCGCCTCGGCATAGCCCAAGCGGGTGGCTTCTGCCAGGGCCTCGTCATAAGTGGCGCCGGTGGATTCCATGGCATCCAAGATGTAGTTGGTCGTGCCGTTGACGATGCCAGAGATGCGCTCAATCTGGTCACCTGCCAGGGAGCGACGCAGCATACCCACGACGGGGATGGCGGCGGCCACGGCGGCCTCAAAGTAGAGGTCAACGCCGGAGCGTTCCGCTGCCTGGGCCAATTCATCAGCATGCGCAGCAACGAGCGCCTTATTCGCCGTCACCACGGACTTGCCGGAATTAAGCGCGGTCAACACCAACTCGCGCGGGAAATCTATCCCACCGATGACCTCCACCACCAAGTCAATATCATCGCGGGAGATCAGGGCCTTGGCATCATCGGTCAACAATTCGCTGGGCACGCCCGGGCGCAGCTTATTCTTGTTCTGGATGGCGATGCCACGGATCTCTGCTGGCCCACCGATGCGATGAGCAAAGGCATCCGCATTCTCATCTAAGAGGCGGAAAACTTCCGCGCCCACGGTGCCGAATCCAAGCAGCGCGATGCCAACGGTTTCGCCTTCACCCTTGCCGGTACGCGAATGTAGCTGTAGCTCACTGTTTGAAGCATCCATAGTCCGTCTCCATGTCGATTTAGTGGTGGAAAATGTCTCCCGCTGTATGCGGCTACAGGTCACTATACAGAACGAGCTGTCTATATTGCGACATGCGGGGGATAATATTCGTTTAGCTACAGAAAACCCCCGCCGCACGGGCCGAATGTGGCCCCTGCGTTGCGGGGGTAGTACTGGCTTAATCCACTTCCAAGGACAAAAGATCCTCGATGGTTTCGCGCCGCAACATGGGCTTGGTATTTCCCACGCGCGTGGCAACCACGGCTGGGCGCACCGCGCCGTTGTACCGAGAGGACATCATGTACTGATACCCGCCGGTGGCCGCGAAAGCGAGCAAGTCCCCCGGCTGGATATCATCGGGCAATTCGCCTTCCTCCAACAGAATATCGCCGGATTCGCAGTGGAAACCCACGATGCGCGAGGGCACCATCTCGCCGTCGCTAAAGCGGTTAACCAGGCGCACATCGTATTCGGAACCGTAGAGGGCGGGGCGAATATTATCGGACATTCCCCCATCGATGGAGATATACCGGCGCACCGGCAAATCGGCCTTGCCGGTTTCCACGTCCTTGACCGTACCCACGCGGTAGACGGTCACGGCAGACCCGGCCACCAAGGAGCGCCCCGGCTCCACGAGGAGGAACGGCGCCTTAATGTCGAGTTCTTCCGCAGTCTGGTCAACGGCCCGCAGCATGTCCTGGGCCACGCGGTCAATATTCAGGGCTTCCTCATAGGGCATATACGGAATACCAAAGCCGCCGCCCAAGTCCAGCTCGGCTAAGTCAACGCCCAGCTCGGTGTGGATTTGACGGTAGAGCTCCAGCACGCGCTCGGCGGCGAGTTTGAAACCCTCGGCATTGAAAACCTGGGAGCCTACATGGCAGTGCAGGCCGCTCAAGTGGAGGTTGTTCACCTCAAGGCAGCGCTTCGCGGCGGCGAAAGCCGCGCCCGTGGCCAGGGAAATACCGAATTTCTGGTCCTCGTGCGAGGTAGCAATGAATTCGTGGGTATGCGCATCCACACCCGGCTTGACGCGAATCATTACCGGCTGCACCACGCCTGCCTCGCCGGCGATGCGGTTGAGCTCTTCGAGCTCCTGCTCATTATCGATGACCACGTGGCCCACGCCCGCATCCACGCACAGGCGCAGGTATTTCTCGTCTTTATTATTGCCGTGCGCCGTAATGCGCGCTGCCGGGAACTCTGCGGCGAGCGCAATCTTTAGCTCATTGAGCGCGGCAGCATCGAGGCACAGGCCTTCTTCGTTGACCCACTGCACGACCTTTTTGGAAATGAATGCCTTGGAGGCATAGTGCACGTGATCGGGTCCACCGAAAGCGCGAGCCATGTCTTGGCAGCGCGAGCGGAAGTCATCTTCATCGAAGACGTACAGCGGGGTCTGGAATTCCTCTGCCAAATCCGGCAAGGGGACTTCCGCCACGGTAACTACGCCATCTTCCTGGCGGCTCGCATTCCGCGGCCACACGTGGGCGGGAAGCTCATTGAAATCAGTCATTTACATCTTCTCCGGTGCGCTCACGCCAACCATGGTCAAGGCATTGGACAGGACGACGCGGGATGCTTCCGCCAATGCGAGGCGTGCGCTGTGAATGGGCTGCTCTTCCTCCCCTGCCTTGGGCAAAACCTGGCAGGTGTCATAGAAACGGTGGAATACGCCAGCCAACTCTTCGGCATAGCGCGCCACGCGGTGCGGCTCGCGCAGTTCCGCGGCATCTGCCACTACGGCAGGGAACTCACCCAGGGTGCGGATGAGGTCGCCTTCGCGCTCATGCTCCAGCAGGGAGAGGTCCGCCCCCTCGGAGCTCACTCCTAGCTCCGCGGCCTTGCGCCCAATCGAGCACAACCGGGCGTGCCCGTATTGCACGTAGTAGACAGGGTTATCCGAAGACTGCGACTCCCACAGGCCCAGGTCGATATCGATGGACTGATCCACGGACGAGCGCACCAGCGAATACCGCGATGCATCGATACCGATGGCGGCGACCAAATCCTCAATGGTGATCACGGTGCCCGCGCGCTTAGACATGCGCACCGGCTTGCCATCGCGCAGCAGGTTGACCATCTGGCCAATGAGCACCTCGACGCCATCGGCGTCATAGCCCAGGGCGGCTGCTGCCGCCTTCAAGCGCGGGACATAACCGTGGTGGTCAGCACCCAACATGTAGATATTGAGATCGTGACCGCGGTCGAATTTATCGGCCACATAGGCGATATCGCCCGCGATATAGGCCGCATTACCGTCCGATTTCACCGCGACGCGATCCTTTGAATCGCCATAATCGGTGGACTTTAGCCACCACGCATTGTCCGCCTCATAGAGGTGGCCTTCAGACTTCAGGGTCTCAAGCGCCTTGTCTACCGCCCCAGATTCAAAAAGCGAATTTTCGTGGAAGTAGACATCAAAATCCACGCCGAATTCATGCAGGGACTGCTTAATCTGCGCAAACATCATCTCCACGCCATCGGCGCGGAAGGCCTCTTGTACCTGCGCAGCATCGCCCTCGAGCGCGCTTGGATTCTTTTCCACAACCGCGTTTGCGATGTCGTGGATATAATCTCCGCCGTAGCCGTCCTCCGGCGTGGGCTCGCCCTTTGCGGCAGCAACAAGGGAGCGGGAGAAGCGGTCAATCTGGCCGCCGTGGTCGTTGAAGTAGTACTCGCGGGTGACCTCTGCACCGGAAGCCGTGAGCACCCTACCCAGCGAATCGCCGACCGCGGCCCAGCGCGTACCGCCCAAGTGAATCGGGCCGGTGGGATTGGCAGATACGAATTCCAGGTTAATCTTCTTGCCCGCAAAGGAATCATTGGAACCGTAGTCCGCGCCTGCCTGCAGAATCTGGGCAACAATCTCGCCCTGCGCAGCGGCGGCTAAGCGAATATTAATAAAGCCAGGACCGGCAATATCGGCCTCCGCGATAGCATCGTGCTGGGCCAATTTTTGTGCTAACCAGCCACCAAATTCGCGCGGATTCGCGCCGGCCTTCTTGGCCACCTGCAGTGCAAGGTTGGTGGCGTAGTCACCGTGTTCTGGGTTGCGGGGTCGCTCTACCGTGACAGATTCCGGCAATACGGACGCGTCTAGGTCATGTTCTGCCATGACCTCGGTGGCGGATTCTTTAACTAAGGTGGCCAAATCAGCTGGAGTCATGTGGCAAGAGTCTAGTTCACTGCCCCGGCACGTGCGAAAAGAAGCACTGGCTAACATTTCAGAGGGCAAAATTTACTCATTTTCTAGACCTCTTAGGCAAACCTATATTGCGATATATATTACAAAATATATGCTGGTAGAACGTGATTCACACTACATTTCACGTGATGAATGTGTAGGGTTAGTTGCACCTCCATGACTTAAAAACTAATAAGGAGCACCGTATGCGCATTGCGCTTTTTTCTACTTGCATTGGTGACACCCTTTTCCCGGACGTCCAAAAGGCGACGGCATTGGTTCTCTCGCGGTTAGGTCACGAAGTTGTCCTTCCGGAGGAGCAAACCTGCTGCGGCCAGATGCACATCAACACCGGCTACCAAAAGGAAACGCTGGGGATGATCCGCTCTTATGCGGATGCCTTCGCGGATCCTTCCATTGACTACGTCGTGGCAGCCTCCGGTTCCTGCGTGGCAGCGGTTCGCGACCGCCACGAAAGCATTGCTGACCGCTTCGGCACGTCCGCCGATGTCGATGGCGCGCAAAAGACCGCACAAAAGACCTACGATCTCACCGAATTTTTGGTCGATATTGAAGGCGTGACCAACGTCGGCGCTTTCTTCCCACACCGCGTGACTTACCACTCCGCTTGCCACGGCCTGCGCTTCCTCAAGCTGGAAGACCGCCCCTACAAGCTTTTGCAAGAAGTCGAGGGCATCGACTTGGCACCGCTAGCCAATAGCGAAGAGTGCTGCGGCTTCGGTGGCACCTTTGCCCTGAAGAATGCGGAGGTCTCACAGGCCATGGTCTCCGATAAGACTCGCCACATTAAAGACACCAAGGCTGAGTACGTGACCGCCGGTGACTCCTCCTGCCTGATGAATATCGGCGGCGCCCTGCACCGCCAGCGCTCCGGCATTCGCGCCCTACATATGGCAGAGATTTTGGCCTCCACGAAGGAACACCCGTGGCAGCCAGACTCCGCCGCTTACTCCAAGGAGACGATGCTCTAATGACCTCTTTCCTCGACACCACCCCACCACGCGCCCCTGAAGGCTACGGCAACCTGCGTGGCAGCAAGGCCTTCGTCCCGCTCGCGCACGTCGGGCTGAATAACGCTACCCAGCGTCACAACCTGCAGCACGCGACCACCACCATCCGCCAAAAGCGCGCCAACACCGTGCAGGAAGTAGATGACTGGCAGCAGCTCCGCAACGCCGGGTCTGCCCTCAAAGAGGACGTCACCGCCCGCATGCCGGAATTGCTCGAGCAATTTGAAAAGGCAGTGTCTGACCGCGGCGGCATCGTCCACTGGGCCCGCGATGCCAAGGAAGCCAACGAGATCATTGAAGGTCTCATCCGCGAAACGGGTGAAACCGACGTGGTCAAGGTGAAATCCATGGCTACCCAAGAAATCGGCTTAAACGAGCACCTCGAAGAGGCCGGAATCCACGCCCAGGAAACCGACTTGGCAGAGCTCATCGTCCAGCTTGGTGACGATATGCCATCGCACATTCTGGTGCCCGCAATTCACCGCAACCGCGCGGAAATTCGCGATATCTTCGTCGATAAGATGCCCAACACGGATGACTCGCTGAAGGCCGAGCCCGCCGAGTTGGCCGAGGCATCCCGCCAGTTCCTGCGCCAGCAGTTCATGAAGGCCAAGGTCGCCATTTCCGGCGCCAACTTCGGCGTTGCTGAAACCGGCACCGTCAACGTCGTGGAATCTGAGGGCAATGGCCGCATGTGCCTGACGCTGCCGGAAACGCTGATTACCGTCATGGGCATCGAAAAGCTCGTGCCTACCTTCCAGGACCTGGAAGTCTTCCTGCAGCTGCTCCCCCGTTCCTCCACCGCGGAGCGCATGAACCCGTATACCTCCATGTGGTCCGGTGTGACAGAGGGCGATGGCCCGCAGAACTTCCACATCGTCTTGCTGGATAATGGGCGCACCGCAGCGTTGTCTTCGCCCGTTGGCCACCAAGCACTGAAGTGCATCCGTTGCTCGGCCTGCCTCAATGTCTGCCCCGTGTACGAGCGCGCCGGCGGACACGCCTACGGCTCCGTGTACCCGGGCCCCATCGGTATCTCCCTGACCCCGCAGCTAACTGGCATGAAGGACCACAACGATCCATCGGCTAGCTTGCCGTACGCCTGCTCGCTGTGCGGGCGCTGCGACGACGTGTGCCCGGTGAAGATTCCGCTTTCTGATGTCATCTTAGAAAACCGCCACCAGAAGGTCACCCATGCTGCCTCGCCGATCGAGCCAAAGCTGTTCAAGACGGTGCAGCTGCTCTGGGACAACCCGAAGATGTGGGATAAGGTCACCCACCTCGTGGCACTTGGCCGCGTGATGGGCGGATTCAACGGCACCATCGAGTCGCTGCCGCTGTTCATGTCCGGTTGGTCCGATGGCCGCGATACCGCGATTCCGCCAAAGAAATCCTTCCGCCAATGGTTCGACTCCGAAGAAGGCAAAGAGCTGCTGTCCAATGCCCGTAAGGAGGCCTCCAAGTGAGCGCAAAGCAAGACATCCTAAACCGCATTCGCTCGGCACAGAAGCAGGCTGGGCTGCCAGATCACGTCGATGTGCCCCGCGAATACCAGCGCGAAGGCACGCTGAATGATGATGAACTGCGCGAGATGCTGGTCGATCGCCTCGAGGACTACAAGGCGGAAGTCCACGTCACGGAGGAAAGCGATCTCAAAAAGACGCTGGATTCCATCGTCAACGATCGCAACTGTAAGGACATCCGCTACGCCCCGGGCATGAATGCCGATCTTTTTGATGGCCTTCCGGCCCGCCCGGACGACGAGGAAGCGGATCCGCGCGAGCTTGACGATGCCGATGCCGTCGTCACCGAGTCCCTTGTGTCTTCTGCGCAGACCGGCACCATCGTATTGCAGTCCGATTCCCGCTGCGGCCGCCGCGCCTTGACGCTGGTACCGGACCGTCACATCTGTATCGTCCGCCGCGACGAGGTTGTCTACGGCATCACTGAGGTCATTTCCCGGATGAACCCAGATAAGCCCGCAACGTGGATTTCTGGCCCTTCCGCGACCTCCGATATCGAGCTCTCGCGCGTTGAGGGTGTGCACGGCCCGCGCGATCTCATCGTGATTATTGTGAAGTAACGAGGCTAGGGTGCCGAGTTAGGGCACCCGCCGCGTGGCAATTACTGCCACGAACCTGAAAGAAGCATAAGCTAACTCTGACGAACGTTATAGGAGTCGGAGCTTTAGCTTATGCTTTCTTTTTCTCGAAAAATTTCTACCGTAGTCTGCGCTAGCGCCCTCGCACTGGGCGTGGCAGCCCCCACCGCCGCCGCGGCGGATCCAGAAATCACCTGGGAGGATTGCCCCGCACAGGTCAATCTGGATGGCGCCGAGTGCGGCCGGATAGAGGTACCTACCTACTACGATAACCCCGAGGCCGGAACCATTAGCGTTGGTTTTGTCCGCGTACCTGCGGCACAACCAGACGCACGCCGTGGCGCGCTCTTTACCAACCCAGGTGGCCCTGGCGGTGACGCCTATTCTTGGGCTGGCAACGATGCCGTCGAATGGCCCGAAGAAATTCGCAACGAATGGGATCTGATCGGCGTCCAACCGCGCGGGCTGCCCGGTTCCACCCCGGTAGACTGCGCCGCCACCCCGAATTTCAATCCCATCGAGGCCACTACGCAGATCGGCAAGGCCACCCGCGATGCCTGCGAGCAGAATACCCCTGGCTATACCAACTCTTTGACCACCTCAAATACCGCCCAAGACTGGGAGAAGGTGCGCCAAGCGCTGGGTGAGGAGGTCATCGACATCGCCGGCATTTCCTACGGCACCTATCTTGGCTCCGCCTACGCCACCCAGTATCCGCAGCACACCGGCAAGGTGCTGCTCGATTCCGGCATGAGCCCGCAGCTGGCATGGAACGGCATCTTCACCTCGCAGCAACAAGGGTACGAAAATGCGCTGCACGATCTTTTCCAGTTCATCGCGGATAATGACGCCACCTACCATTTGGGCACTACTGCACTCCAGGTCTATGAAAAGTGGTCGCAGAAAGTCGCCATGGAAGCCGGCGCCCGCCCTACGGTCTTGCCACCGGATGCGAAAATCGGTGACCTTCCCCCAGGACTCGAATTCGCCGGCCAGCCGGGCGCGGACATCATGACCGCCACGGGTGAGCTGCGCGTGCAGGCAGAATTCCTCGCCAACAAGGCGCTTAACCCACAAGCGGATCAGCGCGCCTCTGTGACCTTAGGCAAGACCCGCGAGGTCGTTCCCATGCCCGCGCACTGGGATGAGTTTGCCAAGTACTTAAACGGCAGTAAGCCTCTCGAGGTCGTCGATGATCCGGAGCTTGCCCGCGCGGTGCAACAGCAAACAATCCAGATGATGAATATGCAGAATCTCATCGTCTGCAACGAGAACACCGTCGCTGGTAACCCGTGGCTCTTCCCCACCTACCTGTGGTCCAACTTTGTCACCGGCGATATTTTCTCCCTGGTTAATTCCATGTACGGATCTGGCGCCGGGTGCGGCGGACGCGGACCCGTTACCGGCGGGGCGCCACTCGATGGGTCGCACCTTGCCACAAAGCCGCTGCAAATCCAAGGCACGGGCGATCCGCAGACCCCGTACCAGTACCACGCGGCCCTCTCCCAGCCCATGCAATCGCACGTCGTCACCGTCCACGGCCCCGGCCACGGGCACTTTGCGCTGGGTAATAAGGCCGTCGATGAGATTGGCGTGCACTATCTGCGCACCGGTGAGGTAACCACCGCTGACGCACCGGGCCTGATTTAGTTCCCGAGCGGGAGATGCGCTAGAATCACATCGTTGGGAATTTTCCCAGCGATGTCTCCGTAGCTCAGCGGATTAGAGCATCGGTTTCCGGTACCGAAGGTCGCAGGTTCGATCCCTGTCGGGGACACAAATTTTTAGCCCCTTCGCTTTTGCCAGCGAGGGGGTTTCAATATACGCCCCGTTTGCGGATTAAGTAGCCACCGGAGGTTCAGGAAGCCCTTACCATCCTGAACCTCCGGGCTACCCCTCCAATTCTAAACGGAAGGATAAACCCATGACCACACGAACTCTCTACTTCATCGCCCTGGCCCTACTAGCCATATCTTTGATCATCAACGTCATCAACGGGTTCGCTATCTTCAGCACCATCCTCACCGGCGTTGCGGTGGCTACACTTGGCTGTGCCACCTACAAGAAAGTGTGGAAAAAATAAGCCCGCGAATCACGGACGCAAAAGCCGAGCGAAAATTGTGAGACGGGGCTAGGGCCAGCGCGTGGCAGGTGTCGCGGGCCCCGCTTTAATGTGAGTAAAGATCCCCATACTTAGTCTCTATCCATAGAACGTAGAAAATTCCACCGTCTTTCCAGCCAACGAATGGAAGGTTCTCTTGGTGCCGGAACACGCGGAATTTGGTTAGCTCTTGGAACTGCCTAGGTATTTGAGCTTTGATTTCGTTTTTTGGGATAAATTCCGAGCCGAGCCCGTGCCTGTGGTGATTAACGAGATCTGTCCAAGAAATTAGTGAGCGTTTGTGCCATTTATCGAGGAATTCGCGGCGCATCCTATCGGTCATTTGCCCGAATCCCCATCCGCTCTGCAGAAACCTAGTGGACAGGAGCGGGTATTCGTTTGATGCCGCTCGTATTGCGCTCAAGACGCCTGTATCTGCACCACTGTGATTCTTCGAAACCGGGCGCGTGCCACGTCTCTTACTTTTCTTTGCCATACCTAGTCGAAGTACTCTTTAAGGTCGGCATCAGAAATCTCAAGCCCCCGTTTTTCTTCAACGAAGTTTTTCTTCCAAGGTGACTCCGTATGGGTTTTATTACGTAAAGCCCACGCCGAATAGGGGCCATACTTATTCCATACGTCAATCAGGGTATCTTCTACAGGCCGATAATCATCCCAATTGAAGTCATCAGAAATAAAAGTATCGGGGTCGATCGGGCTCTTACCGTACTTTTTAAGTTCGCGGTAGATGTCTACAACGACAGGTCCGTGGGCCCATGCTTCCATCCGTTCATTGAAGAGCGGCACCCCTCCGGAGGCTCGCATGTAAAGGCCCTTTGCGTAGTAAAGAAGCTTTTGAATTTTCAGCGGTGTGAGCTCGGCTTCTTCGGTTTCTTCAGCCCAAGCTACGAGCCATTCTGCGATTTGATGAGCAGTGTATTGCTTCATTGTGCACCTCCTTCCTGCTTGTTTTAAACGCTACAGCACGTGGAGAGCACTTTCTATTCCTACCTACTCGGTGGGGCTTGACCCATGCAACCTGGCTTTCAATGGATTCCATAGCCAAACTGTTAGGTTTATGAAATACTAAGGTATCTAGAACCACGAAAGTTATGCAGTATAGGCGAGCCATGGAGGATCCCCCTTGCCCACCTTAGAAATCGACCATCTCAATAAATCCTTTGGCAGTGTCCGAGCGCTGCGGGATATGACCTTTAGCGTGCAGGAGGGCGAAATCTTCGGCTTCGTCGGTTCCAATGGTGCGGGCAAGTCCACCACCATGCGCATCGCGCTGGGAGTGCTCGCGAAAGACTCCGGCGAAGTTTATTTCGATGGCTCCCCCATTAATGACGATAACCGCCGCCGCATTGGCTATATGCCCGAAGAGCGCGGACTCTACGGCAAGGAACCGCTGCTTAGCCAGCTGACGTTCCTGGGCACCCTGCACGGCATGAGCAAGCAGGCCGCCCAGAAATCCGGCACGGAGCTACTGGAGCAGCTAGGGCTAGGTGAACGCCAGAAAGACAAGCTGGATGACTTGTCCTTGGGCAACCAGCAGCGCGTGCAGCTGGCCGCCTCCCTCATCCATGACCCCGATATGTTGATCCTGGATGAGCCCTTTTCCGGCTTGGACCCCGTTGCGGTCAATGTCATGTCTGACATGCTGCGCGAGCGCGCCGCCCGCGGGGTGCCGGTGGTCTTTTCCTCCCACCAGCTGGACTTGGTGCAGCGCCTGTGCGATCACGTGGGCATCGTCACGCAAGGCCGCATGGTGGCAGAAGGCACGGTAGACGAGCTGCGCACCCAAGGCGCCTCGCGCTATGCGGTGGAAACCCCTGCGCGCGGGTGGTACCCGGAGGGCACTCACTTGGTTGAGGAAACTGACCAGGGCGTGGTGCTCGAGGCCGATGACGGCACCGATGACCAAGCCATCTTGCGCGCTGCCATGGCCGCTGGCCCTGTTCACTCCTTCGGCCTCAAGGTCCCAGACCTTACCGAGCTTTTCCAAGACGTCGTCACCAGCACCACCACCGAGGAGGCCTAGCCCACGCAGTATTCGGCAATGAAGACCATAGGGACCGTCGCCAAGCGCGAAATGGCGGTTGCTCTTAAGACCAAATCCGTTGTCATCATGATGCTGCTGCTTATCATTGGTGCCATCGCCACCCCCATTATCATTGACTTGCTCTCCGGTGGTGACGATGAACCAGATTCCGTCGCCGTGGTGGGCATGGAGGCAGACGCATTCGCTGATTCCGGGCTGGAGGCCCAGGCCGCCGATGACCGGGATGGCGCGGTGCAGCTTATCGATGCCGGCGATGTCGACGCCGCGCTCGTGCCCGCCGGCGACGAGGGGTGGGAGCTTTTGGCCAACGGCACTGCCTCCACCACCATCTCCACCACGGTCAATCAGGTGGTCGCAGCGCAGGCGCAGGCAGAGGCCTTAAATACGCTGAATATTGATGCCCAAGAGCTTGCCGCCGCCACCCCATCAGCCGAAGTGACCGCGGTCGATCTGGAAGCCGATGAGACTTCCGAGGCCCAGATGGGCACCGTTGCCATTGTCCTTATCGCCTCCATGGTGGTGGTCTTTTCCATCATGACCTTCGCCGGGCTCATCGGTGGGCGCGTTACAGAAGAGAAGTCTTCGCGCGTGGTCGAAATCATCCTTTCCACGGTGCGCCCGGTGGATTTCTTGGCCGGCAAGGTCATTGGCAATACCATCATCGGGCTGCTCGGCACCTTCCTCATCCTGGCCGGCGGCGTGGCTTCCCTGGCATTTACTGGCGCAGCGAGCGAAATCCAGCTCGATTATGGTCTAATCGCTGCCCTGCTCGTCGGGGAAATCCTCGGCCTCTTGTTCTTCGGCAGCCTCTATGCCGCAGCTGGCTCCATGGTGCAGCGCACCGAGGATCTGCAATCGACGCAGACGCCCATCCTGCTCCTCGTCTTTGCCACCATGTATATCACCATGTTTGGCTGGACGAACTTGGATGCCACCTGGATGCAGGTCATGGGCTGGGTGCCGCCAGTCTCCATGTTGGTCGCTCCCCTCCAAGTCGCGAGCGGCAATATGAGCTGGCTGGGCTTAACGGGAAGCTATGCGGTCCTCGCTGTAGTTACCGTGCTGATTCTCATCGTTGTTGCGCGCATCTACCGCCGCGCCATCTTGAATAATGGCAAGAAGATGACCTGGCGCCAGGTGCTCAAGAAATAAAAATAAGTCCGGCCTCCCAC
The DNA here is from genome assembly GCF_040225725.1 of Corynebacterium sp. KPL4015. Taxonomy (NCBI): domain Bacteria; kingdom Bacillati; phylum Actinomycetota; class Actinomycetes; order Mycobacteriales; family Corynebacteriaceae; genus Corynebacterium; species Corynebacterium sp. KPL4015. The sequence goes on from NZ_JBEHGF010000001.1 coordinate 81,172, forward strand.
TTTCTAAGGGGAGGCCGGATTGTTCTACTGCGCAGGATTACTCAACGATGAATTCGTTGGTGATCGGCTGGGTGATATCCAAGGTGCCGTGCTCGATGTAGTACATGCCAAAGAACATGGCGCCAACCAGCACTAGGGCTAGCAGCATGCAGGGGATCCACTGGACAAAAACGGAAACCCAGCCCTCGGATTGCTGGCGGGCCGCCGCCTCGCGTTGTTCTTGAGCCTCGCGCTCGTTCATAATGATAAAACCTCTCGCTTCACCGAAGATTAACTAAAAGTATCTTAACAGTTTATGGTCTCCGCGGTGGCATTAGATCCCTGGATCTTCATCATTCAATAAAGCCTCGAGGAACGCCTCGCGGTCCGCGAACATTTTCTCGATGTCCTCTTCCGCGCCCATGATCCAGGCATCGGCATCCTCATCAAAGGTCACCGCGGAATCGGGATAGGCTTCTAAGGCTTCTTCCATCGCGGCAATCTGATCGGCATCGGCGCGATCCTCGGCAAAGGCCTCCGGATCACCAATGCGCTGGCCCAGCTCGCCCAAGGCCGTCAAGCCATACGTTTTATACTGCTTTTTAGGGTGCTCGAAAAGTTCTTGTCCCATCATGGCGGTATTATTTTCCTCCATTCAATAAAGAATCCGGGACGAATCCCGAATAGCCGGGGATGTTATTGACCTGCAATACCCCATGGAAAAAGCGCTTGAGTGCGGGAACGTCATCCTCGTGGAGGTGGTCGAAGACCAAACGGCGGACGGATTCCACGTGCTCGGGGGCCGCGCGCTCGAGGTGGTGGAGCCCTGCCTCCGTGATATGCACGTTGACCCCGCGGCCATCATCGGTGGTTTTTTCTTTAACCAAGAGCCCGCGCTTTTCCATGCGGGTGACCTGGTGGGAGGCGCGCGAGCGATCCCAGGCGAGCTCCGTGCACAGGTCGCGCAAACGCAGGTGCTGATCTGGGGCTTCCGAAAGGGATACCAAGACCGCGAACTCGGAGACGGAGATCTCCCCGCCAGCCTTGAGCGTCTCGTCCATGCCCCTATCTATCTTGCGGGTCGCGGCCAGTAATAGGCGCCATAGCTCCTGTTCATCATCGTTTAACCAGCGGGTTTGTTCAGACATAAGGACTAGATTACCTCCTTCAGCGTGGCGATGTCGCGCTCGCTGCGCCCAGGCACCCGGGAATAGCGCTGCGGCATGCAGGTAAAGACCAAAACCTGGTTCTCGCGGCCTACCTGTGAGAACAAAGTGGACATGAGTTGCAGGCGGTGCGCGTCGGTAGAACCCAGCGCGTCATCGACGATGACCGGCACGGTTTCCTCCCCCGCCACCAAGCGCGCGATGGCAAAGCGGGTAAGGATGGCCAGCTGCTCGCGCGCGCCTCCAGACAGGCTGGTCATGGCCACCGTTTCATTATCGCGGGTGCGTGCGGTGACGGAAAGATCATCTGCCAGTTCAAAGCTGATGTCCCCGCCGTAGATGGTGCGGGCCAGCTGGGCGAGTGCCGCCACGAAGGGCTCGGCATAACGCTGGCGCGCGGCATCGCGGTGTTTGAGCAGCAGCTCGCGCAGGTAGCGTGCCGCCAGCGCGCGCTTTTTCACGCTTTCTAGCACTGCCTGCGCCATTTCTGCTTCCGCTTGCGCCTGCTGCTCGCGCTCTGCCGCGCCGGAGTGATAATTAATCTCGCTCGACAGCTTGCCCAGTTCCACCTTGGAATCTTGCACCTGATTTTGCAGGTACTCCAGGTGCGATTGCGCGCCCTCCACCAAGCTCTGAGCGGTGGCTAGGTCCACGGCCTCCATCTCAGATAGCTGTTCCTGCATTCGGGTTACCAGCGCACCCAGCCGCTCCGCTTCTCCTTCCAAACCAGCATCGGAGGTTTTCTCCCGCGCTTCGGTCAGCTCGCGCTCGGCGCGCTCGGCCTTCTCGGTGGCGGCCGCGAGCTCGGCCTCCAAGCGCACCACGTCGTGGGCGATGCGGCTATCGCGGAAGGGAATAAGCTCGCGGTCGAGGGCATCGACAAGCTCGCGCGCCTCTTCCTCCGTTTCTTCTGCAGCGGATAAATCCATGACCGGGGCATCATCGAGCCCGGCGACCTTCTCCTTCAGCGCCGCGTGTTGGGCGCGCAGTTCGCCCAAATCATCCGGCCCCAACTCGCTCTCGAGCTTGCGCGTGGCGGCATCCAACCCGGCATTCTGCTCGCTGTGTGCCTTGTACAGAGCTTCGGCGGCGGCGATGGATGCCACGCCGGTGGCATCGAAAAGCTCCTGCAGGCGCGTCTCGGCCTGATCCACCTCGCGCTGGGTCTTATCGGAAGAGTACGCACCGGCCACAAAGCGGGCGGTGATATCGCCGATGGTGATCTCGCGGCCATCGACAAGCTCAACTGCAGGCTGCTTGCCGATGTCCACCAGCTTCCCATCCACCCCAATCTCCGCGCCCTCGGGCCCGGAAAATTCCACCTTGGCGGCGGTGGCATCGTGCAGGCGCTTGGCCAAGCCGAGATCGGCATCCGCCTTGCGGAGTTCCTCGACATCCGCGGCGGTCATCTCGCGCCCGCGTTGGGCGATCTCCGCCTGAGCCTTCCCCACGCCACGTGCCAGTTCCTCTACCTTGAGCAGGCGCTTATCCAGGCGCTGAAAGGTCTCCTTGTCCTGATGCAGCCGCGCCTGCTTGAGCGTTGTGCGCGCGGTGGCGTAGTCCTCTTTGGCGGTAGCCAGCTTCTTTTCCACCGCCTCTTTATTCTCGTTTTCCTCCGCGGCCTTCTCGCGGGCGGTCGCAAGCTTATCCGCAGCGCTCGACTGTGCGGTGCCTGCGTCCTCGAGTGCCTCGGCCATCTCCTGGCGCTTAGATTGCGCGTCCTTAGCGCGTTGGAAATCCTCCTTGGCGCGGATGAGCTCGGCCTTGTGCGCATCCACCTGGTGCTGGGCCTGCACGGCTTCGTCCGCGGCGGCTTGTTTCTCGGCGAGGTCCTGGCGAGCCGCGGGTAGCTGCGCTTCGGCTTCTTCTTGTTGGCGTTCCAGGTGCTCGTAGCGCTCCACCACGGAATCGAGCCCGCGCACCGCAGCGGAAGCTTCCTCCAACTCCTGCTCGGCACGCTCCACAGTCTCCTGGGCCTTTTTATACTCGCCGGCTGCCTTGCCCGTCTTTTCGGTGTAGTAGCGCTTGTATTCCTTATCTACCTTGCCCAAAAGCTGGGAATCATCGCCGGATACCTCGTCCTCTGCCAGGCCGGACTCCTGCTCGAGGGCCTGCGTTAAGGAGGGAATGCCCACTGCTGAGATAGCGTCATTGGAGTCATCTTGGCGCATAAAGAGGACATCAAGAAGCTGGCGATCCATGTTCTCGCTTAAGATCCGTTCCAGCTCGTCATCGGCCTGGCGGCCTGTATATTGTGCGTGGCGCGGGGACGAGATGGCCAGCTCACAGTACTTCTTCTGCAGCCAGCGCTTGGCAATGCGAAAGCGGTATTCCCCCACGGAAATATCCGCAATGACCTCCGGCGATACGTCCTTGCCCACCGGCTGCAGATCCCGGATACCGCTGGGGCGCGCCGTGTGCTTTTCCGTCAGCACCACATCGAGGGCCTCCACGATGGTGGATTTACCGGCCTCGTTCTCGCCGTGAATGACCACCACCCCGGTTTCTGGAAGGTCATCCAACACTAAATGCTCGATGCCGCGGACATTTTTAATTTCTAAGCTGTGGATGCGCATGTGGTTTATCCTTCCAAGCGAAATAGCAGGTTGGCGGCGTCGCGGGCCACCGGATCCTCGCGGTTTTCCAGCAGCTCTTGCAGGGCGTCGGCGGCATAGCCGGAAATGTCCAGGTTGGCTAGTTCGTCTTCGCTAGGCTCCAAGAACAGGTCCATGGTTCGCTCGCGCGGGCGCAGCGAGGCAAAGACCGCCTCCAACTCATCCAGCCCGCGCTGCAGCTGGGCGTGCGCCGCAATGCCAAGGGTCCCTTGCAGGCTGTATTTAATCGCCGTGCGCACCTTATCCGGGTACTCTTCCAAGCTGCGCAGGAAGCGCTCGACATCCTCGGTGGAATTGACGGAGGCATCGAGGGCTTCAAACGTCCAGCGCCCGATGCTGCGCTTATCGATGTCTATGTCTTCCCCCTCAATCCTTACCACCAGCGCGTTCCCGGAATCGGCCTCGCCGCCACCGGTGGAGCATTCCTTAAAGTCCGTGGTCTCCGGGCTCCCAGAGAACCAGACGCGGCCGGTCTTTCCCAGGCTGGCCGTCGAGTGGGTATCGCCCAGCGCCAAGTAATTGATCACCCCACGCTCCAAGCACTGCTCTACGAATTCCAGGTCGATGGTATCGGCATCTCCCCCGCTAGTACGCGAATCCACCTGTCCATGGCCCACAGCAATCCGGATTCCCTCCGTGGGTTCGAGCGGCTCCAAGGCCTGGCGCACCAAGTCGTGGTTGGCGCGTTTGGACAAGTACGGCGCCCCCACCAATTCCACGCCCTTGCCCACCGCGATGGGTTCTGAATCCGCGATGACGTGCACGTTATCCGCGCTGGTGCGATAAAATACCGAGTCCGCGACCAGCGGATCGTGGTTTCCCGGCAGCACATACACCGGCACGGGCAAGCGCTTAAACATCTCGGTAGCGCGGGCCAAAATTTCTCGGGAGAGCGCATTGTGTTCAAATACATCGCCCGCCACGACGATGAACTGCGCGCCGACCTCCTCCGCGAGCTGGCCTAGGTGCATGATGGCGGACTCGCGGTCATCGTTGAAACGACCTTGCGCCTCCCCCTTCAAGAACCAGCGGGTCATTCCCAGCTGGAAGTCGGACGTGTGGATAAAGGTCGTTGCAATCATAATCAGTGCGTTAAGTGGTAGTAGAGGTCTTCAATATCGGACACGGCCCGCAAGAGGTCAATATTGGTATGCGATACGGCCCGCAGGGCCTTGCGCAAGAGGTCCGGATCGGAATCTTCCAGCGCTGGGGCAACCTTGGGGTGCGGCAGTTTAGGCATCTCGCGGCCATTCCAGAACACGTCGTTCTTTTCTTCCGCGGATAAATCGCTAGCTCCAAAGCTTTCTCGAGAGACCTGCTGCGATTGCTCCATGACGGCCTTTTCCAAGCGCGCAAAGTCCAGCCCGCGCATATTGAAAATCACGGCGGGATCCGCATCCGCGCGGGTGGCGAGCCTATCTCCCACCGCCACGATGTGCTTGCAGGCATACGCGGAATCCGGGCAGGTGCAGGATAGCCGCAGATCTTCGACCTCGCTGGCAAACAAGGTATCCAGCGCTTCCTCAGACAACAGGCCCTTGCGCGCATTCGCTACGGAATTCGGCGTGCGCGCGAATTGGCCGGCGAGTGCCGCAATATCGTCATTATCGCGGTACGGCAGCTGGATGAGTACGGAAAAAGGCTCGTTCTGGGAACCGGCCACGCGCCCATGGATGGCACCGTTGCGGATCTCCAAGCCAACGACGTGACCGCCTTCGGCGTACTGGCGCCCGCGGGTAATCCGTCCCCGGTCCGCATCATGGCTGGTAAAGGAAGAAATCCGGGCTGCGGTCTTGGACAGTAGCCGCCCGCTGCGGTCAACATGGTTGACCTCATCCGGGGTGCTCACGCGCTTGCGGGTACCAAAGTTTGCGTAGATGACATTGTCATCGCCCTTAACGGCCATCCGCTTACTCCTTTCCCCGGTAACTCATGAGCTCTGCCAGCTGGTCCGGCTCCAATTCCGTGAGCCAGCCCTCGCCTTCGCCGACGACGGAACCAGCCAGCTGCGTCTTTCCATCCAAAATGTCTTGAATGGATTCTTCCAACGTGCCAGCGGTAATCATCTTATACACCTGCACGTTACGGCGCTGACCAATACGGAAGGCGCGGTCCGTGGCTTGGTTTTCCACCGCGGGGTTCCACCAGCGGTCCATGTGCACCACGATCGATGCCGCAGTTAGGTTGAGGCCCGTGCCGCCCGCCTTGAGCGAAAGGATCATCGCCTGTGGGCCATCATCGGCTTGGAAGTCCTCCACCATCTGGTCGCGCTTATTCTTCGTCACCCCGCCGTGCAGGAAGGGAATCTCATGGCCCAGCTGCCCGCTCAGGTAGGGCTGCAGGATAGCCCCGAAGGCCTTGTATTGCGTAAAGATCAGCAGGCGCTCGCCGGATTCGGTAGCGGCATCGACAATCCGCATCAGCTCCTTCACCTTGCCCGAGCGGTGCTTGCCCTTGATAACCACCGGTGAATCATCCCCCAGGTAATGCGCCGGGTGATTGCAGATCTGCTTAATGCGCGTCAGCGAGGCCAAGACGATGCCGCGCTTGCTGATGCCCGTAGCATCCTCCAAGCTCTTCTTCACCTCATTGACCAGCGCTTTGTACAGCGCGGCCTGCTCGGTGGTCATGGATACGGTAAGAATCTGCTCGGACTTTTCCGGCAGATCATCGATGATATTGGGATCGGTCTTGACGCGGCGCAGGATGAGAGGCGCGGTCAGCGCGCGCAGGCGCTCGGACATCTCCTCATCATTATTGCGCTCGATGGCCTTGGCAAAGTGATTGCGGAAAAAGGACGCCGTGCCCAAAATCCCTGGGTTACAAAAGTCCAAGATGGACCGCATCTCGGACAGGCGGTTTTCCACCGGCGTACCGGTCAGCGCCACGCGGTGTTCAGACGGCAGCGATCGCACCGCCTTGGAGGAACGTGTGGCCGAATTCTTAATGGCCTGCGCCTCATCGAGGACCACGCGTTGCCAAGACACCTCGCCCAAGAGGTTAAAGTCCCGGCTCACGGTGCCATAGGTAGTAATGACGAGATCTGCTTTTCCTGCGGCCTCGAGGAACTTCTCCCCGCTCGGACGCCCCGCGCCGTGTTGCACCATGACCTCGAAATCCGGCACGAAGCGACGCGCCTCGCGAGCCCAGTTACCCACCACGGAAGTCGGTGCGACTACTAAGGTGGGTCCGGTTTGTTCACCGCGCTCCTTCTCCACCGCCAAAAGGGACAGTAGTTGGAGTGTTTTGCCGAGCCCCATGTCATCGGCAAGCACGGCACCGATGTTATTGCGCGACATCCAATACAGCCAGTCCACGCCAGTACGCTGATACTCGCGCAGCTCAGCATGCACGGTCTCCGGAATGTCCACGCGCTTAGGCGCAACCGTATCCATGCCGCCGAGCAACGCGGTATGCCATGTGCTGCCGGTAAATTCGATGGGCTCTTGGGCCATCGACTCAAGCGCCAGCTCCCGCAGCTCCGCCACCGTGACCTGGTGCTCACTCTTCTCATTGAACTCCGCGCGGCGACGCTCGACCTCCGCCATGAGCTGCTGCCATCCCGGCTCATTGAGTTTTTTGGCCATCTCCGCCGAGGCCGCCAGCTGCTCGAGCTCTTTCTTGGCGCGCTCGCGGGACTTATCCGCCAGCTCCTCCATATAGGACGAGACCTTGGATACGACCTGGGTATCGGCCATGACCCACTTGCCGCGCAGCTGAATGAGCCCGGACTTGGAATTGACCAGCTCGTCCATCTCGGACTCGGTAAGCTCCACATCGCCCACGGACATGCGCCAGTTATAGTCCACGAGCTGATTCATGCCGATGTGCTTCTTCGTGGCGGCCTCGGCCGGGTCCCTGGCCTCACGGGTTTCCAGCTTGGCCTTGGTATCCATCTGCGCCCACGATTTGGGCAGCATGACGGTAATGCCCCGCTTTTTCAGCTCGGGCACCTCGTGCGCAATAAACTGCGTGAGCTGTTCCGTGTCCAGGTAGACATCCCAATCGCCGTCGCCGGGCTGGGGCAATTGCGTACTCTGGCCCAGGCTCGGTGCCGCATGCACGGCCTTGCGGTGGTTTTCGCGCAGCTTCTCGATGCTCGCCCTATCCAGCTCCTCCGCCGATACCGGCCGCGGCGAATCCGTTCCAGAGCGCACCCGCACACGAATCGGCCACGCTGCGTCTTCTGGATCCTGTTCCTCCGGTTCCTCCACGATGTAGACGAGTTGGAGTTCCACCTGGTAAATGGAATTTTTCCATTCATTGAGCCCACGCAGCAGTTGCGCGCGGCCGCGGCGGATAGGGGCCGTCGTCAGCAATGCGCGGGCGAAGTCGTGCCAAGGCATGGGCCGGGGCTCATTAAGCAGTGGCTGCAATTCCCGGTTGGCAATCCAATGCGTCAGTTCATCCGCGAGGTCATCTGAAAGGGCTCTATTATTTATATGGAGAATCCCGGGGGCCGCGGCCATCATTTCTGCTAGCCAACCGCGCTCACCCAAACCTGAGGCCAGCTGCCACATGGGAAACCACTCGTTGGCCTGGTACGCCAACCGGAACGTCACCCTGCCCGCGCGGACAAACTTGCTCAGGCCACTATATGCGTGAATGAGCCAGTGCAGATCCGGGGCAATCGATGCCGGTGGATGATGGTCTAGGTATTCCAGCTGGGCTAGGGCTTCTACTGCTTCTTCTGGGGCAAACATGGCCATGGGCACCATGAGCGAGACGTCTTTGCCCTTTGGAGTCCGTAGTGATACGCGCGCCCGGTTCCGGAAGGATTTCTTAGCCAGGATGGCATCAATTGCCTGCGGAAACGTCCCTTCTGGCACGGCCGAAGGCATAACAATCTTGTGTCCTTCTACCTGCTCAATCCATAGACCAAGCCCCGAAACCGGCAGCCAAAGGCCATGCACAAGGTAAGAAGCCATAACGGCCAGCATAGCAGCCCTGTATAGTTTTGTTACAAGCTCGTTATATTCACGTCTTTACGCAGTTAGACGGTGAAAAACATCACCGGAGATCTATGCCACAGCTGAATTTTAGCTTGGGTGAACCTTAAGTCACCGTTAACGTAACAATGTCCGATAAATCACTACAAGGAGTGAAACGTGCAAGAATCAACTTGGTACGTCATTGCGATGATTGTGTACTTCCTCGTAATGGCAGCCATTGGCTACTGGAGCTACAAACAAACCGACGAATACGACGATTATGTTTTGGGCGGCCGTGGCCTGCACCCATTCGTAGCTGCTCTCTCCGCCGGCGCATCTGATATGTCCGGCTGGCTGCTCATGGGCCTGCCTGGCGCGCTCTTCCTTTCCGGTTTTTCCGAGCTGTGGATGCCTATCGGCCTCCTTATCGGTGCATGGGCAAACTGGAAGTGGATTGCGCCGCGTCTGCGCGCTTACTCGGAGGTTGCGGGCGATTCCATTACGGTCCCCTCCTTCTTCGAGAACCGTCTGCGCGATAAGTCGCGCATGCTGCGTATTATCTCCGCAGTTATCATTATCTTCTTCTTTACCTTCTACGTCTCTTCCGGCATGGTCTCCGGTGGTCGTTACTTCGAGTCCACCTTCGGTGGCGACTACATCACCGGTATGTTGATCATCGCCGCAGTGACCATTTTCTACACCTTCATCGGTGGCTTCTTGGCAGTGTCCTACACCGACGCTATGCAGGGCATGCTGATGTTCGTCGCCCTGCTGATCGTGCCAATCATGGCGCTTTTCGCTCTTGACGATGCCAGCGCGATCTTCTCCTTCGCTACCGAAAACAGCTACGCCACCGATGGCGCACTCGAGCCAAACGATAACTACTTCTCTCTCTTCGCTGGCGTTTCTGCTGGTGTTATCGTTGGTAACGCCGCTTGGGGCCTTGGCTACTTTGGTCAGCCGCACATCATCGTGCGCTTCATGGCACTGCGTAAGCCTTCCGACGCCAAGCAGGGCCGTTTCTACGGCATCACCTGGATGGGTCTTTCCGTCATCGGCGCTATCTTCGTTGCGCTTACCGGTACCGTGTACTTCACCCAGTTCGGTGAAACCATTACTGACCAAGAGAACTTCGAGACCATCTTCTTGGATATGGCTCAGGCCATGATGCACCCATTGCCTGCTGGTTTCATCTTGACCGCAGTCTTGGCAGCGATCATGTCCACCATGTCCTCCCAGATGCTCGTGGTTTCCTCTTCCCTGATTGAGGACCTCTACCTCATCATCGCAAAGCGCAAGCCTGACGAGCGCATCCTGATTAACCTGTCCCGTACCGCCGTCGTGGCCATCGCGGTCATCGCCGCAATCTTGGCCATCAACCCGTCCGATTCCATCCTTGGCCTGGTCGGCTTCGCATGGGCTGGTTTCGGTTCCGCATTCGGTCCGCTCGTCATCCTGGCTCTGTACTGGAAGCGCCTCAACGCAACCGGTGCAATCGCCGGTATGGTTACCGGTGCAGTCGTCGCCATCGGCTGGGGCATGTCCCCGCTTGGCGATTCCCTCTACGAGATGGTTCCGGGCTTCTTCTCCGCACTCCTCGTTACCGTTCTGGTCACCTTGGCTACCAAGCAGCCAGACCAGGAGGTCTTGGACGAGTTCGAGGAAGCCGAGAAGCTTGCCAAGCTCGTTGAGAAGGACGACTCCCTGGACTTCGAGGAAGCAGCAGAAAAGGTTTCCGATAACAAGTAGGAACCTTCCCGCACCTCGCGGAGTCCAATAGGGCATGAAGTCCTATTATCTGGCCGCGCTATCATGCATAACCGCTCTCGTTATCGCATGGTATGCGTGGCCTTTTCCGCGTTTTGATGTCTCCACAGTGCCGGCTCGCGCGGAATTGCCGGGCTACGACCGCGACGAGTTCGGCGGCTGGCAGCCCAACGGCGCATGCACCACGCGTGAGGCCATCATGGAGAACCAAGCCAGCGAGGACTTCGCTGACTGCCGGCCACAATCCGGCACGATTTATGACCCCTACGCGGGTGAGATGATTTCAGCGACCTCCCCCATCGAGGTCGACCACATCTTCCCGCTTTCCGCCGCCTTTGACCTGGGGGCTGCAGAATGGGACCAAGACACCAAGATCCGCTTTGCTAACGATCCCCTCAATCTGGTGGCGACCAGCCGGGAGCTCAATCAGGAAAAGTCCGATTCCCTCCCCTCTGAGTGGCTCCCGCCCGCCAACCGCTGCGATTACTCGCGGCGCCTCGCAGAAATCGCCCGGAACTACGAGTTACCGTTGCCCCGCGCAGACGTGCGTGCAATGAGAAGGCAATGTCGGTTCGATTTCTAGCAGGGAAATTGATTAGGGTGAACAAGGCAACTTTTCTTAACTGAAGGGCATCCTCCATGACTACTTTTTTCATTTTCCTGCACGTGGCGGCGGCCATTGTTCTGCTTGGCCCCGTGTGCATTTCCACGTCCATCTACCAGACGCAGCTGCAGGGCGCAGCACAGGGCGATAAGACAGCCCTCGGTGCCGCCCGTAACCTGCACAACATCACCAATACTTACGGCTACATTTCCGCGCTCGTGCCGGTCCTTGGCCTTGCTGTCTTCCTGTCTGATATCGAAACCTTCAAGAGCCAGGTCAACTTCCACATCGCCATCCTCGTGGCCATCATCGCGTGGTGCCTGCTCTTCTTCCTCATCCTTCCTAAGCAGCGCACGGCGCAGGCAGCCCTAGAGTCCGGCGATACAGCCAACCTGGGCTCCATTAAGAAGTCCTTGTCCGCTTTCGGCGGCGTCTTCAACCTCCTGTGGATCATCTGTCTTATCTTGATGTACATCTAGGAAGCCATTTACTCTTCGGGGACAGTGTCATCGCTGTCCCCTTTTTCATGGGTGGACTCTTCCCGAAGTTCTTCTTTTAGTTGCTGCGCATCTGCATGCGCATTCTCCCTCCGTTTTTTCGTCGCCTGTGCAACCGTCTGCGCCCACCTGCGGTTCTTGGGGGCCAGCGGCCCACTCGCGGAGTCATAGACCCACGTAGAGTCATCAAAGAGCCAGACGATGTCCCCGCTTATCGGGTCCTTGATATAAAAGGCCCTGCCATCGGTCTTTATATTGTGATGGTGTTGGCATAAGCACGTAAGGTTTGCCGCCGAGGTCGGACCGCCATCCGCAAAGTCGTGCCGATGGTCCATCTGCGAAACCACGGCCGGCCGCGTGCAGCCTGGCCACCGGCACGTGCCATCCAAGCCCTCTACAAACGCCCGGATATCTGGCGGCGTCACATAGTTGGGGCTCTCCGCCTGACCGGCTTTCTCCATATCCCTTGTCGTTGTCGCGCGAGCCTGTAGGTCATCCGCGGTCTCCGGGGATACCCAGCCCAAGTGCTGTACAAACGCGGGCGCATCCGGCAGGTCGCAGCGATACATATTCAACACGACCTTGGCCTTCGCCTGCGCCTTTCCAGTCAGCAGCTCCACTGCGGCCTCAGCCATCGTGAGGTCCTTGTCCGTAGCGATATCCCGAATATTGCGGTCGATTATCTCCGCGGTTTCTAACCCGACGTCCAGGCAAACCGCGGCCCACTCCCCGCCTGTAGGTTCAACGCTATAGGCTTGCTTGCGGCGCGGATCCCGCGCGGCAATAGAGGGATCGAGGCGCACGATGAGCTCGCGCAGCTTTCGGCGGAGATTGCGGTGCGAGGGCAGCTTTTGATTGGGACGGGTTGGGGTCAAGTAGTTGGTCAGGGCGTCATCGATAGTGAATTTCTTCTCCGCATCAATGGCGCCGAGTTTGGCTAGGGTTTGGTCAATCGTAATGAGTCGGTCTAAATCTAAATGGAAATGCTGTTCTTGCCGAGCGCGCAGCCGCGGCAGCTCTTTTAATCGCTCGAAGGCGAAAATAATATTCCTAATTCGGGACTGACGCGCCCCAGTTAAGTTAGACAGGGATTGGCTAATAATTTCGATATCGTCATCCGGGCCAGGATGAAGCCTTTCCCAAAACTGGTATTCGGCCTTCCTAATCTCCGTAGCTGCACGGGAGGTAGAATTTTCTGGATTGGTATTGGCATAATATGGCGCATTCATGGACTTTCTTTCGAGAGATTTACTAGAACATGATTTCGCCATACACCATACAAGACCACCCTGACACACTACCCCCGTTTATAGTAAAAGCGCAGGTCACAGGGCATGAAAAAAGGGCCTCTAAAAAGAGGCCCTTTGGAGGTTTAATTAGTCGCGGAAGCGACCACCGTGCTTGCGGCCACCGCCGCCGCCATCACGGCGAGGCGGGCGACCGGTATCCTTCTGAATCTTGATGAGCTGCCCAGAAATCCGGGTATCCTTCAGGCGGTCAAGCACAGCCGGGTCCATGTTCTTCGGCAGATCCACGAGCGTGTGCCCCACCGCAATGGTGATGCGCCCGAAGTCCTTGGCAGACAGGCCACCTTCGTTGGCGATAGCACCGACGATGGCACCAGGGCGGACATTCTGGCGCTTGCCGACGTCCAACCGGTACGTCTCAAAGTCACCATCCGGCCGCTTGGAACCGCCGCGGTTCTTGCCGCCACCCTTGAAGTCACGGTCGCGCTTGCGGTCATCGCGATCGCGGCGGTCTTTCTTTGGCTTGGGCAAAGGCTTGTCTTCCAATAGGAAGTTCTTGCCACCCTGATGCATGACGGCCAACGCAGCCGCGATGTCGTCCATGGCAACGTCGTTGTCTTCCGAGTACTTGCGTACCAAGTTGCGGAAGAAATCGGCCTGCTTGTTGTCCATGGACTGGGTAATGGCCTGCGCAAACTTTTCCTTACGCTTCTCATTGACCTCATCGACGGACGGCAGGTCCATCTCTTCGAGGCGAGCATTGGTCACGCGTTCGATGGAGCGCAGCATGCGGCGCTCGCGCGGGGTGACGAACAAGATTGCCTCGCCGGAGCGGCCGGCACGGCCAGTACGGCCGATGCGGTGCACGTAGGACTCGGTATCGTTCGGGATATCGAAGTTCACCACGTGGGTGATGCGCTCGACGTCAAGGCCACGCGCGGCGACGTCGGTAGCGACGAGGATGTCCAGGCGGCCATCCTTGAGCTGGTCGACGGTGCGCTCGCGCTGCGCCTGGGCGATGTCGCCGTTAATGGCAGCGGCGCTGTAGCCGCGATCGCGCAGGGCCTCGGCCACCTCTTCGGTCTCGTGCTTGGTACGGCAGAAGACGATGATGGCGTCATAGGTAATGACTTCGAGGATGCGGGTGAAGGCATCCATCTTTGCGCGGTGCGGAATCAGCAGGAAACGCTGCTTAATGTTGTCGTTGGTGCGGCGCTCCGACTTAACGGTTACTTCCGCCGGGTTGTGCAGGTACTGCTTGGACAGGCGGCGGATGGCATTAGGCATGGTGGCGGAGAAAAGCGCCACCTGCTTGCGGTCCGGGGTACTTTCCAGGATGCGCTCGACGTCTTCCTGGAAGCCCATGTTCAGCATTTCATCGGCCTCATCGAGGACGAGGAACTGCAGCTGGGACAGGTCAAGCGAACCCTTTTCCAGGTGGTCGATGACGCGACCCGGGGTACCCACGATGACCTGGGCGCCGCGACGCAGGCCAGACAGCTGGATGCCGTAGGCCTGACCACCGTAGATGGGAAGAACCTCGATTCCCTTCAGGGTTTCCGCGAAGGATTGGAAGGCGTCTGCAACCTGCAGGGCCAGCTCGCGGGTAGGCGCAAGGACGAGCGCCTGCGGGTGGCGCGCCTGCGGGTCAAGCTGGGACAAGACCGGCAGCGCGAAGGCTGCGGTTTTGCCGGTACCGGTCTGTGCAAGGCCCACGACGTCGCGGCCTTCCATCAGGATCGGGATGGTTTCTGCTTGGATGGGGGACGGCGTGGTGAAGCCTACTTTCGCAACGGCTTGCAGAATTTTATCTGGCAAGCCGAGGTGCTCGAACCCCTGGGAGTTGTCGTTGGCCGAATCTTTGGACTCAGCGCCGGTGCCCTCAGAAGTATTCGCAGCCCTGGTGTCCTGGTTGACACCTTGCGAGTTGTCCTGAGATTCCGACTTATTAAAATCTTCCGGCTCGTTTACGCCGCCGGTGGCGTTATCGGTAATGCTCATTGCTCGTCCAACCCTACGCGATACCGGCGGCAAACTCCATTCCTCGCTATACCCCCGCCACGAACGTGCGATAGCTCAGCGGCATACCCGGCCGGTAGGCCAAGTGCACCGCGCTAGGAGCATCGAGCACGTGCAGGTCAGCGGCAGCGCCCTCCACCAGGGTTCCCTTCGCGGGGCGGCCCTTCGGATCAAGGCCGTTGCCCACATTATGGCGGCGCAGCGCCGTGGCACCGCCGGTAGTGGCGGCATGGATGGCCTCGTCGACGGATAGGTGCTGCTGCAGGACGGCCGTGGTCACGCAGTAGTTCATCGACGAAGTATAGGAGGTACCTGGGTTGAGGTTGGAGGCGATGGCGAGGGTGGCGCCGGCATCGAGAAGCGCACGGCCAGGCGCCAGGGGCTCGCGCGTGGAAAGATCGCAGGCTGGGAGCATGGTGGCCACGGTCTCAGATGCTGCGAGCTTTTCGATGTCACTATCGCTCAGGTAGTTCACGTGATCAACCGAGGCGGCGCCGAGATCGACCGCGAGGCTGACACCCGGGCCCTCGCCAAGCTGGTTGCCGTGCACGCGCAGGCCAAGGCCCAACTTTTTACCGGCTTCTAAAACCCGGCGCGACTGCTCTTCATTGAACGCGCCGCGCTCGCAGAAGACGTCGATCCACTGGACGTATTCGGCAACGCCGTCCAGCATCGGGCCGACGACCTCATCGAGGTAGTCTTCCGCATCCGCTCCCGGCGGCACGAGGTGGGCGCCCAGGAACGTGACGTCATCGACGTGCTGGGATGCTACGCGGGCGGCTTCCACTTCAGATTCCGTGTTGAGGCCATAGCCGGTCTTGGTCTCGAAGGTGGTGGTGCCACCGCGGCGGCCGGCGGCCACGCGCTCGGCGACGAGCTTATCCAAGCGGTCCGCCCCCGCCTCCCGGGTGGCGTCCATGGTCACCGCGATGCCACCTGCCTCGTAGGAACCGCCGGACATGCGGGCCTCGAACTCGGCGGAGCGGTCACCGTCGAAGACCATGTGGGTGTGCGAATCCACCCAACCAGGAAGGACGGCGCGCCCGCCCAAGTCCACCTGGTCATCGGCGGCGGGCGCCTGAGATGCAGGGCCAATCCAGGCGATGGTGCCGTGGTCAGCGATAAGGGCGGCATCGTTAAGCGTGCCGTGCTCGCTGACCGTGCGGAGTTCAGAAATTCCGGTAAAAAGTGTGCTCATTTAATCCCTTGCCTTAAATTCCATGGGAACGCGAACGCCGCGTTCTTTGGCTACTTCCTCTGCGCGAGAGTACCCGGCATCGACGTGGCGGATAACACCCATCCCTGGGTCATTGGTCAGTACGGCGCGCAGCTTGGCGGCGGCGAGATCGGTGCCATCGGCAACCGTGACCTGGCCGGCGTGGATGGAGCGACCCATGCCCACTCCGCCGCCGTGGTGGAGGGAGACCCAGGTAGCGCCGGAGGATACAGCGGTCATGGCGTTGAGCAGCGGCCAGTCAGCGACGGCGTCGGTGCCATCGAGCATGGCTTCGGTCTCGCGGTACGGGGAGGCAACCGAGCCGGAATCGAGGTGGTCGCGGCCGATGACGATGGGGGCCTTAATCTTGCCCTCGCGCACTAGGTCATTGAAGAGCAGGCCGGCCTTGTGGCGCTCGTTGTAGCCGAGCCAGCAGATGCGGGCGGGCAGGCCCTCGAACTCGACGTATTCTTCGGCGGCGTCCAGCCAGTTATGCAGGTGCTCGTTCTCCGGGAATAGTTCCTTCAGGGCTTGGTCGGTAACCTTGATGTCTTCTGGGTCGCCGGACAGAGCTGCCCAACGGAATGGGCCCATTCCCTCGCAGAACAGCGGGCGGATATAGGCGGGAACGAAGCCTGGGAACTCGAATGCGCGCTGGTAGCCGGCGTGGCGTGCCTCATCGCGGATGGAGTTGCCGTAGTCAAAGACCTCAGCACCCTCGTCCTGGAATTCCACCATCGCTTGGACCTGTGCGGCCATGGATTCGCGGGCCTTTTTGGTAAAGGTCGTGGGATCGGCCTTGGCCTCGGACTGCCAGTCATCCACGGTGATTTCGGTGGGCAGGTAGGACAGTGGGTCGTGCGCGGAGGTCTGGTCGGTGACGATGTCTACCTTGAACTCCCCGGCGCGCTGGCGGCGCAGCACCTCTGGGAAGACCTCGGCGGCGTTGCCCACGAGGCCGACGGAAAGGGCCTTCTTGTTTTCCTTGGCATCGAGGACCAAGCGCAGGGCCTCGTCCAAGTCGGTGACCACTTCGTCGAGGTAACGCTTGTGCTGGCGGCGGCGCAGGCGGTGCTCATCCACGTCCACGATGAGTACTGCTCCCCCGTTGAGCGTCACGGCGAGCGGTTGGGCACCGCCCATGCCGCCACATCCACCGGTCAGGGTCAGGGTGCCGGCCAGGCTGTCCTCGAAGCGCTTCTTGGCCACGGCCGCGAAGGTCTCGTAGGTGCCCTGCAGGATGCCCTGGGTGGCGATGTAGATCCAGGAACCGGCCGTCATCTGGCCGTACATCATCAGGCCCTCGTCCTCGAGCTTGCGGAAGTGCTCCCAGTTAGCCCAGTCGCCCACGAGGTTGGAGTTGGCGATGAGCACACGCGGTGCCCATTCATTGGTCTTCCAGATGCCCACCGGCTTGCCGGATTGGACGAGGAGGGTTTCATCGCTTTCCAGGTCCTTCAGCGATTCCACAATGGCATCGAATGCCTCCCAGCTGCGGGCTGCGCGGCCGGTGCCGCCGTAGACCACGAGGTCCTCGGGGCGCTCTGCCACCTCTGGGTCGAGGTTATTCATCAGCATGCGCAATGGCGCTTCAGTTTGCCAGGATTTTGCGTTGAGTTCGGTGCCGCGGGGTGCGCGGACTTCGCGTGGTTCAGACATGGCTTCCTTTCGCTCGTGCTTATCGACGCCGTGCCCTACCCCAAGGCCGGTTTCCCGGGGCTGTCTCCCGGGGGCTTGGCGAGCGTCACAGATATCAATTTAGTGTGATGCACAACGTATTTAGAGCTTGCTTAGTCACCAACTGTCTGGCATTTCAGACTCTGCGGCTACGATGGCATTCATGCGCCACGTATTGCCCGCCCTCGCCGCCACCTGCCTGCTTGCAGGATGTTCCAACCAGCCAGAGGAAGTTCCAGAAGACCCCGAAAACTATGTGGCCCTCGGGGATTCCTACGCGGCAATGGGCTCGACGACACTCCCGCTCGATCCGCCCGATTCCTGCGCCAGAGCACAAGATTCCTATCCAGAACTCGCCGCGCAGGAAATCAGCACGAGTTCTTTCCGCAACGTCGCCTGCCAGGGCGCGAGCACGCTGGATGTCTTATCCTCCGCGGGCGAGCACCCCGCCCAGGTGGACGCACTGGCCGCGGATACGTCCCTTGTCTCCTTGAGCATCGGCGGCAACGATGCCAGCTTTGTGCGCCTGACCCAATGCGCAACGGACGATATTTGCCAAGACGAATCGGGGGCGCAGATAGAACTGGAACTGCACGATCTGCCCCAACGCCTAGACAAGGTCTACGAGGAAATCGCCCACCGCTCACCTGAGGCAAAGGTCATTGCCACCGGCTATATCCCCCTCATCAATCCCGGCGAGACTTGCCCCTTCATAGAAAAAATCCCGGCCACAGACCGGGAGTGGTTGGCAGATACCATCCAGCGCATCAACAAAGCGGTACGCGAGGCCGCCGAACGCAACGGCGGCACCTACGTGCTGCCTGACGATGCCCCGCAACACTCCGCCTGCTCGGATGAGCCGTGGGTGGACTTTACGGGGCAGGATACCGATTCCTTCCCCATGCACCCCACCCACGCGGGCCAGGTGGCGATGGCCGAGGCGGTTAGCGCAGCTCGCTCGTAGCGGCCTCGACGGCATCGATCAGCGCGCCAGACTTGACTAGGCGCACGGTCTCCTCGATTTCCGGCGATAGGTAGCGGTCGGTGCCGGGACCAGGAACGGTCTCGCGCAGGGCGGCAATGACCGCGCCGGTGCCGCCAGCGGGCGTGCCCTCGCGCATGTCAATGGCGCGCGCCGCGGTGAGGATCTCCACTGCCAGCACGCGCTGGAGGCCATCGACTGCCTTGCGCAGCTTGCGGGCGGCGGACCAGCCCATGGACACGTGGTCTTCCTGCATGGCAGAGGAAGGAATGGAATCGGCCGAGGCCGGGGTGGCCAGGCGCTTTAATTCGCTGACGATGCCAGCCTGGGCGTATTGGGCGATCATGTGGCCGGAGTCGACACCGGGGTCATCGGCAAGAAAGGCGTTCAAGCCGCGGTTGCGGGCCGGATCCAGGAAGCGGTCGGTGCGGCGCTCAGAAATGGACGCCAGGTCCGCGGTGACGATGGAGAGGAAATCAAGCGCATAGGCCACCGGCGCGCCGTGGAAGTTGCCGTTAGAGACCACGCGGCCGTCCTTGGCCACCACTGGGTTATCCACGGCGGCGGCGAGCTCGCGCTCAGCTACCTGCGCGGTATGCGCCAAGGTATCGCGGAAACCGCCGGCTACCTGCGGCGCGCAACGCACGGAGTAAGCGTCCTGGACCTGGTTCTTCTTGAACTCCTCCAGCGCTGCCGCGAGGATCTCGGAGCCGTCCGCCACCTGGCGGATATTGGCGGCAGAATCGGCCTGGCCTGGGTGCGGGCGCAGCTGCTGCAGGTCATCGGCAAAGACCACGAGGGTGCCAAGCAGGCCTTCTACCGTCATCGCGGTGGCGATATCGGCGGTCTTGGCGGCCGCGCGCAGGTCAGTGATGGCCAGGCAGAGCTGGCCCAGCATGCCATCGGTGCCGTTGATAAGGGCGAGACCTTCCTTCTCGCGCAACTCCAGCGGCTCGATGCCGGCGGCAGCAAGGGCCTCGCCGGCGTCCTTGAGCTCGCCTGCCACGCGGACCTCGCCCGCGCCCAAGAGCGCTAGGGCGCAGTGGGCCAGCGGGGCCAGGTCGCCGGAGCAGCCAAGCGAACCATATTCGCGCACCACAGGCACGATGCCAGCGTTAAGAGCCTTCGCGTAGGTTTCTACCACCACGGGGCGCACGCCGGTACGGCCGGTGCACAGGGTGGATAGGCGCAGCAGCATGAGCGCGCGGATGACTTCTTCTTCCACCTCAGGGCCGGTGCCGGCCGCGTGGGAGCGCACCAGGGATAGCTGCAGCTGCGCGCGCATCTCTTCTGGAATGTGGCGGCGAGCAAGCGCGCCGAAACCGGTGGAAATGCCGTAGACCGGCGTGGGATCCTGGGCCAGTTCTTCGACCCGGTCGCGCGTGGAGGCGACCTCTTGCAAAGCCTCCGTGGAGATTTCTACCGTGGCGCCGTAACGGGCAACGGCCACGACTTCCTCAATGGTCAGCGCTCCGACGCCGACGGTAACGGTGGATGGGTATGCATTAGGCATGATGACTCCTAGTGTCTTTAGGGCAGCAAAATATAGCTCACGTCACAGCCTAACGCGCTAGCCCGCATGGTACCTCACTTTTCGCGCTGGCGATACATTTTCCCCGCAACTTTCTCCGCGGCCTGGCCCAGCGCCGCGATGAGTGCCTCCACCCTATCGCCCGGCGTGGACACGGGATAGGTCACCGCAATGGCCGCCGCGGGCCGCTCCAGGTGGTCCAGGATGGGCACCGCCACCGAGGCCTGTCCCCGCGAGATTTCTTCTATCTCTTGGTCCCATCCGCGCGCACGGGCCCGGTCCAGCTGCTTTTTAAGGAGACCAAAATTTTCCCCGCCCGCGGTATCAAATGCGGCCTTGACCTCCCATTCCGGCAGGTGTGCCAGCATCACCCTGCCCGATGCCGTCTTATGCGCCTGCAGGCGCACTCCCACCTCCGTAACCAACGAGGTAGCGCCCGGCGCGCGGACTTCCTGCAGGTATAAAATCTCCGAGCCCGCCATGCGCGAAAGGTGGCCGGATCCGCCAACGAGCCGTGCGCATTCCTCCAGATCGCGCGTAGCCATGCGCACCAGCGGCTGCTGGGTTACATACGCAGAGGCCATCGAGTACGCGGCCAGCCCCAGGCCGTAGGTCTTGTGCTCCGGCAGGTGGGCAACGAACCCGGCATCGACCATTTCCGCGAGCAGGTGGTACGTGGTCGAGCGCGGCAGGCCGAGCTCGCCTTGGATGCGGGCGGCGGAAATCGGGACATCGATAGTCGATAGCAGCTTGAGGATGTCCAGGGCATGGCGCGCGGCGGGGACTCGGTTAGCACTCACAGCGCCCAATTATATTCCGCTACTGCCAGACAAATTCACCGCACGCTTCTAGTATCGGCACTATGAATACCGAATCAGCCCCACTTTTTACTCCCGCCCCCGAGTGGTCCGGCCGCTCCGATGGCCCCGGCCCCGAGCACGCGCGCTGGCATAGCGTTATCAACCAGGCCGAATCCGCGCCCGTGACCCTGCTGGGCTTTGCCTCTGATGAGGGCGTGCTGCGCAACGGCGGCCGCCAAGGTGCCGCCGCCGGCCCCGCCGCCCTGCGCACAGCCCTTGGCTCCCTGGCGGTCCACCACGGCCATGCGCTTGCCGATGCCGGAACCATCACCACCCAAGCCGACGATCTCGACGGCGCCCACGAGGCCCTATCTGACAAGGTCGAAGAACTCGTCCGCAGCGCTACCCTGCCCATCATCTTGGGCGGCGGGCACGAAACCGCCTTCGGCTCCCACCGCGGCCTGTTCCGCGCGCGCGGTGCCACCTCGATCATCAACTTGGACGCCCACTTCGATCTCCGCCACGCGGACCACGCCACCTCGGGCACGCCCTTTACCCAGATTTCCCAGCTCACCGATGACTTTGATTACACCGTCTTCGGTATTTCCCGCCCCAATAACACCGCGGTGCTCTTCAACGACGCCGATAAGCTCGGCGTTAACTACACCCTGGATGAGGAGCTGCTAAACCTCACCCCGGCCGAATGCGGCGCGCTCGCCACCCAGGCCACCGCCAGTGCGGACAAGGTCCACCTATCCATCGACCTGGACGTGCTTCCCGCCTCCACCGCGCCGGGTGTATCCGCCCCGGCCAGCCTCGGCGTTGCCTACGAGCGCATCCGCGCCCTGGCGGTCGCCATCGCGGCGACGGGCAAGCTCGCGCTTGTCGATGTCGTCGAGCTCAACCCCACCTTCGACATAGACAACCGCACCGCCAAGGCGGCGGCGCGGCTTATCGATGACATCGTTAATGCTCACCTCACTGCGGTAAACGGGCAGTAAGACTCAGAACAAGAGGTGCGCAATCGGGGTCGCAATCACGATGGTAAGCGCGACGCGCTCAAACCAGATGATGACCAGGTGGGATAGCTTCACCGGAATCTTGGTGGCCAGAATGCACGGCACCAAGGCGGAGAAGAAGATGATGGCAGAGACCGCCACGACCCCGATGACGAATTTCAGCACCATGGAGTCACTGCCTGCCACCGCTGTGGCGGGTAGAAACATCTCCGCAATGCCCATCGCCGCGGCTTTGCCGCCAAGCGCCGGCTCCGGCAGCTGCACTATCCAGGCAAAGGGATAAAACAGGTACCCAATCCATTCAAAAATCGGGGTAAACCGCGCAAGCAGCAAGCCAATAAGGCCTACCGACATAATGGACGGAACGATCGCCGCGGCCATACGCACGCCATCGCGCAGATTATCCCAAATGGCCTGCGGCAGCGACGGCGCACGCTGCAGAGCCAGCATCGCCTCGCGCCACGCATTCTTAAAGCGCGATCCTTCCACCGGCTTTTCCGGGTCTGGCTCTGCATCCTCGCAGTATTCATCCGGAATCGTCCGCAGCGGCGGGATGCGCACGGTAATGGCCGTAACCAGGAACGTCACCAGCAGCGTGACGGCAAAGTAGGTGCCCCAGATATTCATCAGGTCCAATTGCTTGGCCACGATGACCATAAACGCCGCCGATACCGTGGAGAACCCCGTGGCAATAACGGCAGCCTCCCTGCCGGTGTACCCGCCCTTTTGATAGACGCGGTCCGTCACCAAAATGCCCAGCGAATACGAACCGACGAAGGATGCCACCGCATCAATGGCGGAGCGCCCCGGCGTCTTCCATAGCGGGCGCATGATGGGCTGCATCAGCACCCCAACAAATTCCAAGAGCCCAAAGCCAATAAGAAATGCCAGGAAGGTACCGCCGATGGGCACGATAAGCCCCACCGGCGTGGCAATGGAGTTCCACAAGAAGGGAACCAAATCTTCATCACCTAGTACCCACGGCAGCGCGTCAATAACCATGAGGAAGGAAATGATGGCACCGGCGATATTGAAGACCGCAAAGACCGCCTGCAGCGCGCTTTCCTTAAACGCCCCCGTACTAAAGCTACGCACCGTTCCATACACTGCGAGCGCAAAAATAAACCACGGCACCACCGCCGGAATGCTATCGCGCACGATGGTGACCATGTGGTCCAAAGGAATGGAGTTCTTTTCCTTATACGTCACAGGAAAGAAGAACACGAACCCGCCAATGGCGCTATAAACAAAGAGTTTCCACCGTCCCCCAGGCCGCGGGACTTCCCCGTCATGGCTCTGGGTGGAGGAATTAACTGAATCAGTAGAAGTCACGATAGACCGCCCCTCAAGCTTGCATGATGATCAAGCCCGCGCGACAGCCTGACGCGAACATTGCGATTATGTTATCTAAATAACACGTTATTGTCTAGCGTTTCCTAGCTCAAGGCACAATGGAACTATGTCTAACCCCATCCGCGTCGTCGGCGCCGTCTTTCACGATGGCAACCGATTCCTCGCCTGCCGCAAGAAACCCGGAAAACCCTTGGAAGGACATTGGGAATTTCCAGGCGGAAAAATCGAACCGGGCGAATCACCCGAACAGGCTTTAGCTCGCGAAATTCGCGAGGAACTCAACCTCATCGCGCGCGTAGGCGGCAAGCTCACGACGACCATCTACGAATACGACTTTGCCACCATCGAACTAACCACCTTTTATTGCACGCTTATCAGCGGCGAACTTCGCCTCAGCGATCATGACGCAACCAGATGGGTTACCCCCGCAGAAGCAATGGAACTGACCTGGGCGCCAGCAGATATTCCAGCCGTGGAAAAGCTTTGCCCTTAGAATCTTGTAGCTATGAGCCATTCCTTGGATTCCTCGCTCCCCTTCGGCGTTTACGAAACCCCGGTGACCTCACGCATCCGTGAGCGAATGGAAGAAACGCAAAGCCGACACCCATCGGCCGGGTTTGGGGTCGGAAGCGGCACAGATGATAACGCTCGCGGGCGCTACACATCCGCCATGTCTCAACACATCGGCGATCTACTAGAACAGCGCCTCATGGGACTCAAATCCTCAACAGACCGCGTAGCACTTATCAATACAATCGCTGGGCTGCTTGGCGAGGACGAAGATATCGATGCCGAGCAACTCCTCTACGCCGTCTACAACACTTCTTTAGCCGAGCCTCCGCTGCTTCCCGATGTATCGCTAACTAAGAGCGCGCTTTTTACCAATGCCCAAGGCGAAGCCAGCTTGACCAGTGAAATTGAGCGGGAAATAAAGACGGCTGATTCCGTCGACTTGCTGTGCGCATTCATCAAAAGCTCCGGAATCAGTGTCCTTGACCAGCACCTACAGTACCTGCGCGACAACCAGATTCCGTTCCGCCTATTGACCTCTACTTACTGTGGTGCTTCCGATGCGGCGGCTCTTAAACGCCTGGTAGAAAAATATCGCGCCGATGTGAAGATTTGTTATGAGCATAAATCCACACGCCTGCATGCCAAAGCATGGCTCTTCCGACGAAATTCTGGTTTCGACACTGCCTTTATTGGAAGCTCGAATCTTTCGCGGTCTGCTCTTATCGATGGCTGGGAGTGGAATGTGCGCGGCTCTGCTACGGCGACGCCTGAGGTCATTGAAAAGTTTATAAAAACCTTTGACAGCTACTGGCACGATAGCCACTTCAAAACTTTTGATCCGGCGCGGGACATGGATCGCCTGCAGGAATCCCTGCGCATCGCCAAAGGCGCGGAGTCCCCACAAGCGTTGCGCCAATTAGAGCTTTCTGGCCTGGAAGTTACTCCCTACCCTTATCAAGAAGAAATGCTCGAGGCACTGCGGTCCGAACGTGAGGTAAAGGATCGCCACAAAAATCTACTCGTTGCAGCCACAGGCACTGGCAAGACCGTCGTCGCCGCCCTGGATTACCTTAATCTTTGCCGGCAGTGGAAGCGTCGTCCTCGCTTACTCTTCGTCGCACACCGCAAGGAAATTCTTCACCAGGCGCGCCGTACGTACCGCGAGGTACTTAAGGATGCCGACTTTGGCGAGTTGCTTGTCGATGGCACCGAGCCACGGCGCTGGGACTTCGTCTTTGCGAGCGTTCAGTCGCTTAATTCCACCCGATTGGAAAAGCTCGCGCCCGATCAATTCGATGTTGTGGTCATCGATGAATTTCACCATGCCGAAGCACCAACCTATAACGCACTTCTAAGTCATTTTGAACCAGACGAATTACTTGGACTGACCGCAACACCAGAGCGCGGTGATGGCAAAAATGTCCAACAATATTTCGACTACCGCATTGCCCATGAACTACGCCTCTGGGATGCCTTGCGCCTCCAGCTGTTGGTTCCAATGCACTATTACGGAATCGCAGACGGCACGGATCTTTCCTCACTCACGTGGAACAGAGGAAAGAAGGATTACAACACCACCGAGTTATCAGAGTTCTATATCAAGTCTGGCGAAAAGCGGACGCGATTTATTCTGAATGAACTGGACAAACGGATTTTCGATCTTTCTGAGATGAAGGCGATCGGCTTTTGTGTTTCCATCGCCCACGCAGAGCACATGGCGCAGCAATTTCAGCATTTTGGCATTCCAGCCCAAGCGGTGACCAGTAAACTGACTTCCTCTGAACGCGCGGAAGCCATTAAACAGCTAGAAACCGGCGCCATCAAGGCTCTCTTCTCCGTTGATATTTTCAATGAGGGCGTCGACATCCCTGCGGTTAATACGCTGCTCCTACTCCGGCCGACCCAAAGCCCGGTTATCTTCCTACAACAACTCGGCCGCGGTCTTCGCCTTGCTCCCGGCAAAGATTCTTGTACCGTATTCGATTTCATTGGCCAACAACATGTTGAATACGATTTTGAGCGTAAATTCAACGCGCTAACGAGAAAACGTGGCAAACGATTACTCACCGAAATAGAGCAGGGCTTTCCCACCACGCCACCAGGAACGCACATCCAATTCGATGAGTCGACGACGGAACAGGTCCTCAACAACGTCAAGAAGACGGCACGCAGCAATTTGCGGAAAGTGCGTGCGCTGGTAGCGGAAATACGAACTACCGATCTCAAAAAGTTCCTTGACGAGGCAAACCTCGAATTGGAGGATATTTACCGGCCGAATAAGTACTCGTGGACCCGTCTTCTGCGGGAGGAAAACCTCCTCGAGCCATGTGACGATGAGATGGAAAACTTCTTGCTCAACCGGATTAAAGTTTTCCTTCATGTCAATGATACGACGCGCATTGAAGCCTATCTTCGAATCCTAAAATCCGCTACCTCGCAATTCGGCGATATGACGCCCACTGATCAAGCCTTTGCACGGATGCTGGTCTTGGGGTTTTGGGCTAATTCCAATGCACCCAGCCCGTCATCTTTTGACGAGGCGCTGGGAATATTGCGGGAGCACCCACGAGTTATTTGGGAACTCGAGCAGGTTATGCTGCTACAAAATGATGCTTCGCGTATTATCCCACAGCCGAGCGACGACACCGTTTTGGAAACCCACGCCGATTACTCCTTGGCAGAATTAGTGGGTGCCCTGCAAGCAGGAGAATTAGAAAAACTAGTCAGCCTTCCGCGCGAGGGAGTGAAATACTTCCCTGATATGAACATGGACTTGTTCTTGGTGACCTTCCAAAAAGACGATCAGGTGAGCGCTACCACGAATTACCGTGATTACCCGATTTCACCGGATCTTCTCCACTGGGAGTCGCAATCTACTACAACTTTAAAATCGAAGGCCGCACGCCGTTATATTCAGCACGAGGAGCTCGGCGGGAGGATTTTTATCGCATCTCGCTTCACTAAGAAGAACTCAGTGGGCACCGCGAGCGCCTATACATTTTTAGGCGCTGTGGATTATGTTTCCCACCACGGAGAAAAGCCCATTCAGTTTCAATGGAAGCTCCAAAGAACCATGCCAAAGGCGCTGTACGCTGCCGGTCGGACCGTCGCTTAGCACGCATGGTTGAATAATTAGGCTGCACTTTACCCACCAAGAGTGATACATTTCCCTTAAGTGATTCACACCACAGCCACTTAAGGAAGTGTCATGAGGCAATCAGATAACCACACCGGCGCACCTTTCGCCGCAGGCCAACAGACACACGACTCTGAGCCACAAGCAAAGGTGAAATGGACTCTTGTTGGTCCGGGTTTGGTCGCCGCAGCCACTGGCGTCGGTGCCGCTGACCTGGTGGCAACCATGATTGCTGGCCAGCGCTACGGTTACGCACTGTTATGGGCCGTCATCGTCGGTACGATTATGAAAATCGTGCTGGTGGAAGGCGTCGGCCGCTACAGCTTGGCCACCGGAAACACCATGTTCCACGGCTGGCGGGAGCTAGGACGCTGGACCTCGTGGTATTTCGCACCCTACATCGTCATCTGGGGGTTGGTTTATGGCGCCGCCGCCATGTCCGGCACCGGCTTGGCGTTAAGCGCACTCTTCCCCGGTACTAGCTTGACTATGTGGGCCATCCTGACCGGCGTGTTGTGCTTTGTCCTTACGTGGCTGGGGCAATACCAGCTCTTTGAAAAACTGGCCGCCATCTTGGTTGGCATCATGTTTGTCACTGTGGTGGGCATCGCCGCAATTACCGCACCTAATTTGCCAGAGATTCTGCGCGGCCTTGTCCCCACCATCCCGGATGGTTCTTTTGTCTACGTGCTCTCCATCGCCGGTGGTGTCGGCGGCACCATTACGCTTGCCGCCTATGGCTACTGGCTGCGAGAAAAGAAATGGTTCACGCCCAAGTGGATGAAGGTCATGCGCATGGATAACTCGGTGGCTTATGCCGTCACCGGTATCTTCGTGCTCGCTACACTTGTCCTTGGTGCCGAGCTTTTGTACAGCGCTAATGTCGCTGTCTCCGATAATGACCAGGGCTTGGTGGACATGGCGGACGTGCTGGAGGCTCGCTACGGAACCTTTATTTCTAAGTGGTTCATCGTCGGATTCTTCTCTGCCGCATTCTCTTCCTGCTTAGGCGTGTGGAACGGTGTGTCTCTCATGTTTGCGGACTACGTGGGCCACCTGAAGAACCTTCCACAGGGCCACCCCAGCACCAGCACGGGCGGTAAGTACTACCGCGCTTACCTCATCTGGTTGACCTTCCCACCGATGCTTCTCCTACTGCTGGGCAAGCCCACTGGATTAATCATTGGCTACGGCGTCTTGGGCGCATTCTTCATGCCGTTCCTGGGCCTTACGCTCTTGGTACTGCTTAATACCAAGCACCCCCCGAAAGAATGGCGCAATGGTTGGTTCATCAACACCTTGATGGGCATCATTTCGGCAGCCTTTGTCTACCTGTGCGTGTCCCAGGTTGCCGGGCTCTTCTAACTTTGTTGCTCGTAATCTTCAAGGTACGCGCCAATTACCCTTAGGCTCTCGACCTCGTGGAGCGGGATGCACCGGCCCTCAGCGGTTGCCGTCAACTATTTTTCGGCATCCGCTCTACTTCCACCGTGGACTCCTCGCGGGGCTCTCGCCCGAAGAGCCAGGCGATGATGCCGAAAATGGCAATGGCACCGCAGACGGTGAAGGCTGTGGGGAAGCCATAGACATCGGCAAGCAGCCCAATGAGCATGGGGCCCACGATCTGGCCGAAGTCTCCTGACATCTGGAAGGCGGACAATACCTTGCCGCCGGAGCGCTCGTTGCCCACGATGTCTGCCACCGCGGCGGTCTGGGAAGGATTGATAAGGCCCGATGCTGCGCCCGCAAGCGCGGATACGAGCAAGAGGAACCACACGCTGGTGGCCAGTCCCATGAGCACCATGAAGATGGCAGAACCCACCAAGCCAATAAGGATCAGCGGTTTGCGGCCGTGGAGATCAGACCACCGGCCGGAGAATTGAAGAATAATCGCATTGCCTGCGGCGAAGGCCGCGAGAGCCAAGCCCGAGGCCGCGGCGCCATTGTGGAAAATAGCCGCGGCGAAAAGTGGCAGGACGGACACACGCACGCCCATATTGATCCAACCGTGGGCAAAGTTGGAGGTGAGAACCGCACGGAATGCGGTATCACCCCAGGCTTCCTGCAGGCGCATGGGAGGCAGCTCCGAGGTGGTGGTTTGGGCGTGGTTGACCCGCGGCATCTGCCACCAGACAACGAACGCAGCAAGCATCACGCCGATGCCGTAAATGAAAAATGGCCAGCGAAAACCCAAGAAGGACAGGCTGGCGCCGAGCACTGGGCCGGCGACATTGCCCAGCAGGAATGCCGTGGCATAGGTGGCGGAGCACTTACCGCGAATCGACGGTGGAGACAGGCGCACGATAAGGCCCATCGCGGAGACGGTAAACATGGTCGAGCCAAGACCTGCCAGGGCGCGCAGCACCACGATGTGCCAATACTCCTGAGCAATGGCGACCAATCCCGTGGTCACGGCAACGGTCATCAAGCCCACCAGGTAGACGCGGCGCGAACCGACGCGATCCACCAATGAACCAGACACCGGCGCGAAGATCAGCCGGGAGGCGGCGAAGATGGATACCACGAGGCCGGCGGCGGCCATCGATACATCAAAGCTGACCACGAACTGCGGCAAAAGCGGGGCGATAAGGCCATAACCTAAGGCGATAATGAACGCCGCCGTTACCATTACCCAGATTTCCCGCGGCACCTTGGGCTTTTCGTAGGGCGCCGGTTCGGCATTAGCACTCTTCATAGCACGTGCAACCTTATGCCTTTGAAGGTCTGAAAGCTATTTAGCCCACTTATTCGAACACGTGTTTGTATTCTTCGAACTCGTGTCGGCCCTGCGGTTTAGAGTAAGTGCCATGCACAACGTAGATAAGAACTTTTCGCACACAGTACCCAGTCAACCCAATGCCATGGCTACGGAAATCGCCGCCGACTTGGCCTACCACCACTATGAGACCGTCAGCTCTATTTCCGCCATCATGCACCACCCACGGTCCTTGGCTCGCCCCACCCCGACGTGGCGTCCGCCCATAAAACAGCTGCCACCCACGCCAGGTGGCGCGGACTACAGCATGAGCATTACCCGCCACCGCGTGGGAGCACGAGTGAAGGCGAGGATCCGCGGGTTCGGTGAAAGCCGCATCCCCGCCTACCTCATTACTATTCGGATCACCGATAACTTTGGGCAGTTAGTCGATCCCGCCACGGCGGAAGGATGGGTGCGCACGCTTGTCCCCGCAGAATTAGCTGGTGCCGTCCACGAGATCTCTCGCGGACCGAATGCCACCTACGTATGGCTCGTGGATAGCGCCTTTAAGCCCGTTCGTTCGCCGGAATCCCTGTTCGCGGGATTCCAGCAAGCGGCTTAGGGGCTTAGTTGTTGTCGCCCTCGTCATCAGCGTCAGCGTCGTCTTCTTCGGTGAAGGTGTCGAAGAACTCAAGGTCCTCGTCATCGTCATCATCGGCATCTTCGCAAAAAATGTCGTAGACGTCTGGTTCCTCGAAGTCATCCTCATCGAAGTTGACGAGCTGCGCCTCCCAATCAAGGGCCTGTTCCGAGACCAACCCGAGCACGTCAAAGAGGCGGTCGAAATCGGTGTAGGTGCCCAGTTCTAGGGCCTCAGCGGGGACTTCTACGATGGGGATGTCATCAGAATCGGTGTTGCCAAAGAGGGCAAGGCGCTCGTTTTCATCGAGGTCTTCGCCATCCTCATCCACCTGCCATAGCTCCGTGACGGCCTCATCCTCGAGCTCTTCCATATCTTCTTCATCGAAGTCGAAGGCCAAGAAGCGCACGATGGCAGAGGGCACGCCGTCGATGGTTTCTACTAATACGCGCAGCTCTGAATCGTTGCCTACTTCCGCCACCACGAGGTGCGGGTTGAGTTCATCCTGGTCAAACTCCAATTCCGCGATGCGCTCATCGGTACCTTCCAGGAGGTCACGCAGGACGGTAACAACCTGGTCGGTGGCGATGTGGCGGGAGACGGCTTCTACGGCGTCTTCGACGGAAAAGGCAACGGAGACCAAGACGGCCTCGAATTCTTCATCGTCTTCATCCACATCCGCCGCAGCGATGTACACGTTGGCGGCAGGCAAGAGAGGATCGATTTCAACAAACTGGATTTCCAAATCAGAGGTGATTGGAACGAACATGACGTCTTCGTTGACGCGGGACTCGATGCCCTCGGCGTCCAATGCGGAAGCGATATCTTCGAAAAAGCTCATGGTGGTGAAAATCCATCCTTCGGAAGCAGAGGTCTCCGCGGTGGGCAAGACGCCGCCCGCGGTCACTCTGGATTCTACCGCTAATCCCGCCTGTGTGGTTGGAAACCAAGGGAGCGCACGAGCTCTGGGCGCCCACTTCCCCACTCCACCATGTGGTAATCCTCCCACGCTTTGCGGCGACCGTCATTGGGGGCGTGCACGATATAGGCCTGTTCATCAAAAATCATGGTCGCGCGATCGCCGCCGTCATAGCGCGGCCACTGCGCCTTGGGGCTGCCGCCGTGGATGAACGCGGCCCAGTGATCTTGCATGGTGGAGGTCAATTCCTCCATCTCAGCGCGCGAGCCCCAGCCGGTTAGCAGGGAAGCGCGCGAGGATTGGGGATCGCCAAAGACATTGCCCAATTCCATCGAGTGCATGGCGCCTAGCCCCAGCCACTTTAAGACGGCAGAAGCGAAGTCGAAGCGGTACATCCAGGTATCGGCTACTTCAGAGTGGGCGCTGGCGATGCGGGTGGAGGGTGCCCAGAAGAGGGCATCGGCAAGCAGGTGCGCAAAGTCCTCCCGTCGGACCGCACCGCGATAGGCGGCGACGACCTCAGGGGCGTGGTGGGGATCGTAGGAGGCCAAGAGCCGGAGGGCTGCGCGCTCCCGGGCGCTTTGGCGCTGAAAGAGGAACTTGCCAAAGCTGGCTTCATCCGAATTCGTGCCAATCAGCAACGGAATTTTGTGTTGATGGCCCTGCTCAAAGGCGGTGATAGGGTGCTCGGGCAAAAGTTCGCCGTCCACCGTGGGCGCGTAGCAGGAGTTTAAGTGCAGTAGCTCGCCGGCGCGCCACATCATGGATTGGCCGGAGCGCACCACATCCGCACAGTCTTCTTGGCGCAGATCATCCACGCTCACCCGACGCGGCAGGCCCACTCGGCGGGCAAGTTCGCGGGCCCACAAGGTGGATTGGGCGCGGGAATGCACCAGCGCGATGGGTGGAGATTGGGCAATGGCGCGGTGGAAGAGCCCCTCGGCCGGCGGGCTGGTCATCAGCGCCAGCACCGCGGCACCACCCGCGGATTCGCCCATGAGAGTAACGGAGTCTGGGTCACCGCCAAAGGCAGCGATATTATCTCGCACCCAATTAAGGGCCAGAATCTGATCCGCCACGGCGGGGTTAGCGCTGCACTCGCCGCCAAGGCTGCGCAGATCGAGATATCCCAAGGCGTTGAGGCGAAAGTTGATGGAAACGTAGACCACGTCCATACGGGTGGCGAGCTCAAATCCGCGCAACATAAGCATGTGGGACGAGCCCATGATGAAGCTGCCACCGTGCAGATACACCACGACGGGCAGCTTGTCCTCCGTGCGGGGGCGCACGATGTCGAGGTACAGGCAATCCTCGAAGCCGACGATGCGGTCGGTCCAGGAGTACGTGGGCTGCGGAGCGATTGGCCCGAATTGGTTGCAATCGCGCACGCCATCCCAGCGCGGTGCCGGGCGTGGGGCGCGGAAGCGGTTGTCGCCGGCCGTAGAGGCGCCGAAGGGAATGCCGCGCCACGTCCGCACCGGCCCGGCGCTAATGGGGCGATCTACTCGCAGGTCTTCCTCGATTACTCCGCGCACCCAGCCGGAGGTCGTGCGCACCGTGAGTTCATCCGCGTAGGCATTCTGTGCCCGCTCGTGGGCCTTACGGGCGCGCTCGTGTGCGCGCATGGCCCGCAAGCGCGCGGCAGCGGTGGACTCTTCGGAATAAAAGTCCCCAGTGTCACGTTGATCTTCCTGCGGGTAAGGCATACTCCCTACCTTAGGTAGATTGCACGCCGGCCGCGATCCGAATCGCACATGGCCGCCCCCTTCTTTCAAGGCCAGGGCTATGCTAGGTAAAAAATCAATTAATACTACTGCCCCAACAAATTAAGGATTGGTGTGGGAGAAGGCATGTCCATATTTAAAAAGTCCGCCCCAGATGACGCAGCTACTGACACATATGACATCGATCCAG
This sequence comes from Corynebacterium sp. KPL4015, assembly GCF_040225725.1. Lineage (NCBI taxonomy): Bacteria > Bacillati > Actinomycetota > Actinomycetes > Mycobacteriales > Corynebacteriaceae > Corynebacterium > Corynebacterium sp. KPL4015. Next base: position 114,395 of record NZ_JBEHGF010000001.1, read on the forward strand.
AGCACAGCGGCCGATTTACCAAGGCTCTGCTGAACTCTTTGGACCGCGCCGTATCCGTGCAATCTGGTGTTATTTCCAAATACGTCAAGAACCTAAAGAAGCATCACCCGGATGCAACTGACCAAGAGTTGCAGGGCTTTATTAACAAGCACTTCATCAATATCACTACCGGCACGGGCGCGGCCGCTGGTGCCTCCGCATCCGTGCCCGGCATCGGGCTATTTACGGGTGCTGCCACCATTGGTGCGGAATCCGTGGTCTTTCTTGAAGCCGCTGCGTGGTACATCCTGGCGTCCGCGTACCTGCGCGGCGACGATATCTCCTCGCCCGAGCGCCGCCGCGCCCTGGTGCTGGTGGTACTGACTGGCTCGAAGGGTTCCGCGGTGGTTGATACTTTCGTGGGGGACCTCGGCACGGTCACGGGGGCGCGTTCCGTAGCCTCCCTCTCCCGCTTTTCCGGTCCCACGCTATCTGGCATCAATGGCCGCCTGACCAAGGTATTTACCAAGCAAATCACCAAGCGCATGAAGTGGGCATGGGTGGGCAAGCTCATGCCTATGGGCATCGGCGCGGTCATTGGCACGAAGGCCAATCGCAAGCTGGCCAATCAGGTCATCGAACACGCCCGCCACCAGCTCTCCCCTCTTTCCCACACTGAGGCGGGTACCCAATGATCGTTTAGAGCGAATTCAGTACCCCTGACATAGTGAAGGTGAGGGATTGGCCCGTATCATATAGGCAGACACTTTGGCGGGTGATAAATGCGCTCGTACAAAGTCCGGACTAAAGTCGAATAAACGACCATTTTAAAGCAGAGAAATGAGGCGAAAACCTGCCGTGAGCACATCGAGCATCTTCGGCCCGAATGCGTGGCTGATAGACGAGCAGTTCCAGCAGTACTCCAAGGATCCTAGCTCCGTAGACAAGGAGTGGCGCGACTATTTCGAAGCAAACGGCGCGCCCAAGGCGCAGCCAGAAGCTGAGGCTCCATCTAAAGCATCTAAGCCACAGCCACAGAAGGCAAAGGCAGAGTCCACGTCCTCGGCCAAGAAGACCGAAGGCACTACCACCGCCCGCAAGCAAGAGGCCCGCGATACCAACGTGAAAGAGTCTGTATCTAAGGCCAAGGAAAAGTCCGCGAAGGCGAAGCATTCTGCGGGCAAGAATGCGCAGTCTCCGCTGAATGACCTAGAAGATTATAAGGGCGGCGACGAGCGCCAGCTCAAGGGCATGTTTAAGGCGATTGCTAAGAACATGGAAGAATCCCTCGAGATTCCTACCGCTACCACCGTGCGCGATATGCCGGTCAAGCTCATGTGGGAAAACCGCTCCATGATCAATGACCACCTGAAGCGCACCCGCGGTGGCAAGATCTCCTTTACCCACATTATTGGCTACGCCATGGTCAAGGCCGTGCAGCTGCACCCTGGCATGAACGTGCGCTACGAGGAAAAGGACGGCAAGCCTTTCGTCGTCCAGCCTGAGCACATCAACCTGGGCCTGGCCATCGACCTCCCGCAGAAGGATGGCTCCCGCGCCCTCGTGGTCGCCGCCATCAAGGAGTGCGAGACCAAGTCTTTCGCCGAGTTCATTGAGGCTTACGAGGACATCGTTACCCGTTCCCGTAAGAATAAGCTCACCATGGATGACTTCTCTGGGGTCACCATTAACCTGACCAACCCGGGTGGCATCGGCACCCGCCACTCCATTGCTCGCCTGACCAAGGGCGCAGGCTCCATTATCGGCGTTGGTTCCATGGATTACCCGGCAGAATTCGCCGGCGCTTCCGCTGACCGCTTGGCTGACTTGGGCGTCGGCCGCCTGGTCACCTTGACCTCCACCTATGACCACCGCGTTATCCAGGGTGCAGAGTCCGGCGAGTTCCTGCGCACCATCGGCAAGCTCATTGTTGATGACGCCTTCTGGGACGAGCTCTTCGAGTCCATGGGCGTTCCTTATGAGCCCTTCCGCTGGGCACAGGACATCCCCAACTCTGGCGTGGACAAGAACACCCGCGTCATGCAGCTCATCGAGTCCTACCGCTCCCGCGGGCACTTGCTTGCCGATGTCAACCCCCTCGGCTGGTCCCAGCCCGGCCTGCCTAGCCCGGATCACCGCGACCTCGACATCGCTACGCACGGCCTGACCATCTGGGACTTGGACCGCGTCTTCAACGTCGGCGGCTTCGGCGGCAAGGAACAGATGACCTTGCGCGAGGTGCTTTCCCGCCTGCGCGCTGCTTATACCCTGAAGGTCGGCTCCGAATACACCCACATCCTGGACCGCGACGAGCGCAGCTGGATGCAGGACCGCCTCGAGGCCGGCATGCCAAAGCCGACCAATGCCGAGCAGAAGTACATCCTGCAGAAGGTCAACGCCGCCGAGGCATTCGAGAACTTCCTGCAGACCAAGTACGTGGGCCAGAAGCGCTTCTCCCTCGAGGGCTCTGAAACCCTTATCCCGCTTTTGGATTCCATCATCGATACCGCTGCGGGCCAGGGCCTCGACGAGGTTGTCATGGGCATGCCGCACCGCGGCCGTCTGAATGTGCTGTTCAATATCGTGGGCAAGCCGCTGGCAGATATCTTCGGCGAGTTCGACGGCAACTACAAGGGCGGCCAGCTCGGCGGCTCTGGTGACGTGAAGTACCACTTGGGCTCCGAGGGCGAGCACCTGCAGATGTTCGGCGATGGTGAAATCAAGGTCACCCTTGCAGCCAACCCGTCCCACCTCGAGGCTGTGGACCCAGTCATGGAGGGCATCGCCCGCGCCAAGCAAGACATCTTGGACAAGGGCAAGGACGGCTACTCCGTCGTTCCCGTCATGCTCCACGGCGATGCATCCTTCACCGGCCTCGGCGTCGTACAGGAGACCATCAACCTGTCCCAGCTGCGCGGCTTTACCAACGGCGGTACCATCCACATCGTGGTCAACAACCAGGTGGGCTTTACCACCACCCCGGATTCCGGCCGTTCCACCCACTACGTCACCGACTTGGCCAAGGGCTTTGACTGCCCGGTCTTCCACGTCAACGGTGATGACCCAGAGGCCGTTGTCTGGGTTGGCCAGATGGCCGCAGAATACCGCCGCCAGTTTGGCAAGGACGTCTTCATTGACCTCGTGGTCTACCGTCTGCGCGGCCACAACGAGGCCGATGACCCATCCATGACCCAGCCGCAGCTGTACTCGGTCATTGAGAACCACGAGCCTGTGCGCGAGCACTACACCAACGAGCTCATCGGCCGTGGCGACCTGTCTGCCGAGGACGCCGAGGCAGCGGCACGCGACTTCCACGACCAGATGGAGTCAGTATTCACCGAGCACAAGGAAGCCGAAAAGGCCGGCCCCAAGGAACAGACCGGTATTACCTCCTCGCAGGATCTCACCCGCGGCCTGGATACCTCCATCACCGCTGAAGAGATGGTCGAGCTTGGCGATGCCTACGGCAACCCACCCGAGGACTTCGAGTACCACAAGCGCGTGGCCAAGGTGGCCAAGGACCGTGCGAAGTCTGTTCGCGAAGGCGGCATCGACTGGGGCTGGGGCGAGCTGCTCGCCTTCGGTTCCTTGGCTAACCAGGGCAAGGTCGTGCGCCTGGCCGGTGAGGATTCCCGCCGCGGTACCTTCACCCAGCGCCACGCCGTGACCTTCGATCACCGCAATAGCAACGAGTACAACCCGCTCAACTCCCTGGCTGTGTCCAAGGACAACGGCGGTAAGTTCATGGTCTACAACTCCGCGCTTACCGAGTTCGCCGGCATGGGCTTCGAATACGGCTACACCGTGGGTAACCCCGACGCCCTCGTGGCGTGGGAGGCTCAGTTCGGTGACTTCGCCAACGGTGCCCAGACCATCATCGATGAGTACCTCTCTTCCGGTGAGGCCAAGTGGGGCCAGCTGTCAAGCCTGGTTCTCCTCCTGCCGCACGGCTACGAAGGCCAGGGCCCGGACCACTCCTCCGCCCGCATCGAGCGCTATCTGCAGCTGTGTGCGGAAGGTTCCATGACCGTGGCTCAGCCGTCCACCCCGGCTAACCACTTCCACTTGCTGCGCCGCCAGGCTTTGGGTGAAATGAAGCGCCCGCTGGTCGTCTTCACCCCGAAGTCCATGCTGCGCAACAAGGCCGCTACCTCCTCCGTTGAGGAGTTCACCGAGGTCAAGAAGTTCCGCTCTGTTATCAATGACCCCCACTTCGTGGACGTCAATAACAAGAAGGTCGGCGATACGGACAAGGTTAAGACCATCATGCTGGTCTCCGGCAAGCTCTACTGGGACTTGGAGAAGAAGCGCGAGGCTGACGGCCGCGATGACATCGCCATCGTCCGCGTGGAAATGCTCCACCCGATTCCGTTCAACCGCCTGAGCGAGGCATTCGAGATGTACCCGAACGCCACCCAGGTCCGGTTCGTACAGGACGAGCCCGCCAACCAAGGCCCATGGCCGTTCTACAACGAGCACCTGCGCAACCTCATTCCGGATATGCCGGAAATGGTCCGCGTTTCCCGCCGCGCCCAGTCCTCTACGGCTACGGGTAACGCCAAGGTGCACCAGATTGAGCAGAAGAACTTGCTTGAAGAGGCCTTTGACGTTTAATCGCTTTTAATCGCCGAAGCCGCACCTAGCGCAGTACAGCGCTGAATGCCCCAGTGAGGTTATTTCCTCACTGGGGCATTTTCATGCTTAATGCTATTTCATGGACGCTGTTGCCTTCGCCTCGCTAGGTTCGCTTCCAGCCAGCCGCCTACCCGCCCTTCGCGCTCACCGGCGAGGTGGAGGGGCATCGGCAAGCACCGCCCGTGAGCGTCAAGGGGCGCGGTGCAGCTATCGCAGAAATGGTGCGACGATTAGATTTACCAGTTCGCCTACCCCACCCTTCGCGATCACGAAGAGGCCGAACGCACGCTAAAGCGCGCCTGCCGGTGAGCGCGAAGGGCGGGCGGTGGGTAGAACGGACCGCACCAAAAGCTTAAGAACTGCTCAGATCCGAGCCGCCGGAGGAGCCGGAATCGCTTTCTTCATTGACAATGTCCATTCCGGAAGCTTCCATCCATTCGTGGACGACCTTCTTCAGCTCTTCGCCATCCTCTAGCGCCTCCACCATGTCAGAGATATCTTTTTGCGTGATGAATTTGGTGACCGCGGCGACGGATTTTTCCTCTTCGCGGTCAAAGAGGCTATCGCTATAGATGACCACGAAGTTTTCTGGCAGCTCTGGTTGCGCATCCTCACAACCGTGAGCACCGGAGGGCTCGACTGTGGCAAGTTGAGTGGGCAAGGTAGACATGAGTGCAATATGGGTGCGTGCTAGGAAGTCCTCCCCACCCGGCTCACTGTCTTCTTCTGCCTTTTTATATTCCGCCGAGATATCGCGCGCCTCACTGGGATTAAAATGGCTTAAAAAGCTGCCGGTGCAGCCGACGTAAAAGTTGCCTTCTGGGTTCAGGGAACTGCCCTTGCCTCCATGTGTTTTGAAGGTTTCTTCTTTCTTCAGCTCGGCTATGCGTCCTTCCTCCAAGAGCGACTGCCGGAATACCTCGCCTAAGATGAGCTGATCTGTTTCTGCAGGGTCAACGACGATCTGCACCTGTTCCGGTTCGGATTGTGCCGCAGCGGGGCTGGTCTCGACCTTGTCGGAGCAGCCAGCAAGCAGCGCAGCGCCTACCACCGCGGTAACAGTAGCGCGGGCATATCGACGGGCGGGGCTGCGCTTCACTGAGGGTGCTCCTTCTAATTTTTCTAGTTCACCGATACAAACGGATGGATTTAAACGTCCCACAGAGTCTACCGTGCAGGCGTGTTTACCTGAGGTAGCGCCGTGACTAAGATGGCAAGAGTTATGTCTAGCTCTATTACCGAATCAGCCGTACGCGAGGCTCTTTCCCACGTACAGGATCCAGAAATCGGCCGCCCCATCACCGAACTCAATATGGTGAAATCGGTCGATATCGAAGGAAACGACGTCACCGTTGGCATTTATCTGACCATCGCGGGCTGCCCCATGAAGTCCACCATCGAGACCAATACCCGTGCCGCGGTCGAGGATATCGACGGCGTTGGCAAGGTCACCGTGACCATGGACGCGATGAGCGATGAGCAACGCCGCGAGCTGAAGCAAAAGCTACGCGGCGGCAAGGCCGAACCCGAGATTCCCTTTGCGAAGCCCGATTCGACGACCCGCGTATTTGCGGTGGCGTCGGGTAAGGGTGGCGTCGGCAAGTCCTCGATGACCGTCAACCTTGCCGCAGCGCTGGTGGATAAGGGCCTGAAGGTCGGCATTGTCGATGCCGATATTTACGGCCACTCCGTGCCCAGCCTGCTCGGCTCAACCGACGGCCCCACCGTGCTTGATGATGAAATGCTGCTGCCCCCCATCTCCCACGGCATTAAGCACATCTCGATTGGGCAGTTCGTGGAGGGTAACGCGCCCGTCGTCTGGCGCGGGCCCATGCTCCACCGCGCGCTGCAGCAGTTCTTGGCGGACGTATTCTGGGGCGACCTCGATGTCCTCCTCCTCGACCTGCCTCCGGGTACCGGCGATGTAGCGCTGTCCGTTGCGCAGCTCATCCCGAATGCGGAGCTGCTCATCGTCACCACGCCGCAGGCCGCTGCAGCAGAGGTAGCCGAGCGCGCCGGTTCCATCTCCCAACAAACGCGCCAGCGCGTGGCCGGCGTGATTGAGAACATGAGCGCCATGGTCATGCCGGATGGCTCCACCATGGATGTCTTTGGTGAAGGCGGCGGCCAGATCGTCGCAGACCGCCTCGGCGTCATCCTGGGCCACGAGGTGCCGCTGCTGGCGTCCGTACCGCTGGATCCGTCACTGCGCTCGAATAGCGACGCCGGCACACCCATCGTGCTCGAAGCACCCGACTCCCCTGCCGCAAAGGAAATCAGGGCAGTTGCTGATAAGCTCGCCATCCGCTCCGATTCCCTCGTGGGCAAGAGCCTCAACTTGGGCGTGAACTAAGAGCGCGTTGTATTAGGTAACGTCGCTCCACTCAGAGCCGCCGCCGGTGGAATCTTCCCCACCGCGCTGCGGCTTTTGTTGTTGCTGGGGCGGCTGCTGGGTGGTTTCGGTGGTATCGCCATATACCTCGGCATAGTTAAAGGTGGGCCGGGCGGGGCCATTGTTGTCCTGCGCGCGCTGTTCGGGTTCTTTCGGCGCGGTGCCGGATTTAATGTCTTCGGCCATCTTCTGGGGATTGAAGTCGTCCCAGGCGGAATCGTCGCCATCGAAAAGCGCCTTGGTAATAGCACCCTTCGGGCCTAACCGCGTCCACTGTGCAGCTTGGTTGAGCGGGCCACGGATATCGTCGAATTCCGCGGAGATGGACCCCATCTCGCCGTTGAGCTCGGCCTTCGCATTATTGATGGCCTTGCGGGCGGCGTAGATGGCCGCGCGCACGTCCTTGATGACTTCCGGCATGCGCTCCGGGCCGATGATGACGATGCCGAGGAGGACAATGACAATAATCTCGGGCCAGCCAATGGAAGAAAACACGGTTAAATCCTCGCCCTCCGTTTAGTTCTGTCCGCGCTGATTGTGTTTAATCGCGCGTACCACCGTCTCGACTTTATCCAGGAAATCCTGCTCCGGCCGGTGCGCCGGGGTCGACGCATCGGGGCCCGGGGCCACGCCTTCCGTAGCCATTCCCGCCAGCTTGGCCAATAAGGACTGCGGGGCCTTCACCGCGGAATCATCGCTGCAGTGACGCACCCACTCAGAGGCATGGCGCTGGTGGTGCACGTCGGCGCGGCATTCCGCGCAGTGGACCAGGTGGATGCGCACGCGGTGCATGGCTTTGGGCTCCATCTCCCCGTCCACGAAGGCAACGACGGCCTCTGGGCCGAGGTGGCCGATGGAATCGCTGCGCCGCGCCCGCGCCTTTGCCTTATCCCGGGCCTTCGCCTGCGCGGGGGTAAAGTCGCCCCGCACGCTGAGCCTGGAGAGGGTGCGGCGTCCGCGCAGTGAGTCCATCGACACCCCTCCTCACGTTCATGCCACAGCCGGATTACTCACACTTAATCCCCCCTGCCACGCGGCAGGGGAGCTAACGATTCGATTCTAGCGCGTGCGCAACAAGATGCGCGCTTCCGCATTGGTCTGTGCCTCTTTTTCCAGCGCCGCACGCAGTTGGGAGCGGCCGCGGTGGATGCGTGAGCGCACCGTGCCCATCTTCACGCCGAGGGTTTCGGCGATTTCGTCATAGCTCATGCCTTCGATATCACACAGAACCACGGCGACACGGAAATCCGGCGCCAGGCTATCCAGCGCGGACTGCAGCACGGGATCCAGGTTGGCCACGGTATAGGCCTGCTCCGGGGTCATATCCGTACCCGGAACGCGCTCATAATCCTCAGGTAGGGACTCCATGCGGATCTTGGAGCGGTGGCGCACCATATCCAAAAAGAGGTTCGTGGTGATGCGGTGCAGCCAGCCGCCAAAGGTACCCGGTTGGTACTTATCCAAAGAGCGGAAGACACGCATAAAGGTCTCTTGGGTGAGATCCTCGGCATCCTGCTGGTCACCGGATAAACGGTAGGCCAAGCGGTACACGCCATCGGCGTGCTCTGCCACCAATTCGGCCCACGAAGGCATCGTGGCTTCCCCAGCATCGAACGCCGCGGTACCGGTCAACTCCACGTTCGCATCGGTGGAGGCAACGGACTCGGCATCGCGCTTCGTTTCTGTCATGGGTGTCATTTTTCTATACTCAGCGCGGAAACTCCAGCTGCTGCGCTGATAATATCCTGTGAGTCCGTCACATACTTCCCACAGACCACAATTTCGCTGGCTAGGCGCGTTTTTGCCACCCTTTCGCGCAACTTTACCTATTGTCTTAATCGTGACTACTACCGCATATGACGCACTGCGCTCCTATATCGATTCCACCAGTGAGCCTTCGGCGGCTCTCCGCGGCGCCCGCGACCACGCCGAGGAATACGGCCTGCCCGTCCCGGATGAATCCACCGGTCAGCTTCTCACCACGCTGACGGCAACCTCCTCCGGTGTGGTAGACCGCCCCCAGGCCGTGGCGATTACCCCTGCCGCCTCCGTCGTCGGTCTCTACCTGTTCGCGGGCATGCCAGACAACGGCATCCTCACGTGCATCGACCCTGAGGCCGAGCACCAGCGCAGCGCCAAGGCCGCCTTCCGCGAGGCAGGCTACGCCCCCACCCGCGGCCGCTTTCTCCCCTCGCGCCCCCTCGACGTGCTCGGGCGCCTGGCCACCGAGGCCTACCAGGTCATTTACGCGGACGTCGCCGCCCTCGACCTCCCCGCCCTCATCAAGGCGGCCTGGCCCCTGCTGCACCAGCACGGCACGCTCGTGCTTGCCAATGCGCTTCTCGATGGCACCGTCGCCGACACCTCCCGCACCGACCGCGATACCGCCGCCGCGCGCGAGGCCGATGAATACCTCCGCGAACTCGAAGGCGCCACCGTGACCCGGCTCCCACTGGGTTCGGGGCTGACATTGGTAACGAAGCTTTAAAGGGGGCATCGGCAAGCGAGGGCCCTGCACGCGCTAAAAGATATCCGTATTCTGGGTGTACATGACAGCCGGACACTGCCCCATAAAGTCCTCGCCCGCGCACGGCGGCGAAACCACCGCGTGGCAGGTCAACGAGTTTCCTCCCTGGCGTGGCTGCCACCCCAACCCAAGCTTGAACCCGCACCTAATTTAAGAGAGGAATGCCGTGACGACTCACCGCCCCGAACTCCACTTCATCCCCGATGCCGGCATCCTAGATGCACCCGCCGGTGTCCTTCGCGATGGCGATACGTGGCACATGTTCTATCAATATCGCCCCACTTCCGATGCCCCCGCCCGCTGGGGACACACCTATTCGGAGGAAGCGCCGTTTAACTGGCTGGACTGCGATGATGTCCTCGCACCCGTCGGCGGTGAGCTCGCCCTCCGCGCGGGTTCCGTGGCCCAGGGTGAGGACGCTACCAACCTCTATTTCACCTCCGTGACCGCGACCGGCACCTCCATTCGCCTCGCGCGCTTTTCCTGCATCGACGATGTCTGCGAGGTGTCCGATGACTCCTCGGCCCTCGACCCCAACGTCGTTCGCTTCGGCGAGGTGGCCGGCAATACCACCGACCACACTCGGTTCCGCTCGCCCTCCGTCGTGCCCGATTGGGCCACCGATGACCGCGAAGACGGCCACAAGGGCTGGCTCATGTTGGCGCTTTCTGGCCGCACCGAAACCCCGCAGCCGGTCATTCTAGAAAGCCATGACGGCATCTCATGGTCCCTGCGCGGCAGCCTTACCTTTGAGGGCGACCCTGGCTTCCTGGACGGCGAAGTGCCTGCCAATTCCCCTATTCCCCCAGTGGTTTCCCCGCGCATCGTGCGCCTGCGCGATGAAGTCGACGAAGAGATCTACGACGTACTCTTTGTCACCCTCGAGCGCGACGGCCGCGATGTTTCCGGCTACCTCGTGGGTCAGCTGGAAGACACCACCTTCACGGTGGTTTCCGGATTCCGCCGCGTGGACTTCGGCCACGATTTCTCCCGCCCGCGCAATACGAATGCCACCGCAGGCACGATCCCTGAAGAAAACCGCTACGAGCGCGCCGTCATCCTCGGCCTTCTCAACGGCAATGGCCGCGGCGACGACGCCACCCAACACGCCTCTTGGGATGCCGAAGGCTGGTCGAATGCCCTCTCCCTGCCGCGCCAGGTCACGCTCGAGGGCGGCGTCTTGTACCAGGCACCGGCCACCGGCCTGCCCGAGGCGGTCAAGCTTTCGGATTACGCGCGCTCCTGGACCGGCGTCATGGAGGTTCCCACCGGCTCCAGCGTCACCATCACCCTTCTCGATGGCAACGGCGACCCCGCCGCCACCATCTGCCACTCCGGCGAGGAAATCAGCCTCGATCGTTCCATGAACAAGGCCTTCGACCACTTCTTCGCTGATTCCGCTCCCGCCACAGCCACGCTTGCCGATGGCGACTCCGACACCCTCACCATCATCCAAGACGGCTCCACGGTAGAGGTATTCGTCGACGGCGGCCTCATCGCCATGGCCTCCCGCGTCTATTTCGACGGCGGCTGCTCCGGCATGGATGTCGAAACCACCGGCGACGCAGTCATCGAACAAGACTGGCAACGCTCCGGCTCCAAGCTCTAATACTGCAGCCCTCCTACCCGGCCACCCGCCTCTCGGCCCCCGCCTTTCTGCCCAAGCCTGTCGCCACGCGCCTTTCGGCCCCGCCCTTCGCGCTCACCGGCGAGGCGTCGCGACATCGGCAAGCAGCTCCCCGTGAGCGCCAAGGGAGGCAACGGTGACTGGCCTATTCCACCCCCGCCCTTCGCGCTCACCGGCGAGCGACTCCGGCTATCAGAATGTGCTTGCCGTGAGCGCGAAGGGCGGGTATTCCTTCCATCTGACCCAGGACCGACCGCACGGGTCAAAAGATGCCGTCCTTAGCCGCATTCTGCATCCTCGTTTTCCGTCAGCCACCGCCCTGCCGATGCCACCAGCCCTTCGCGCTCACGGGCAAGGTGGAGGGGCATCGGCAAGCTGTTCCTCGTGAGCGCCAAGGGAGGGTACGGTGACTGGCCGATTCCACACCCGTCCTTCGCGCTCACCGGAAGCGAAAAAAGAACCGCCCCGCGCGCTGCTGGTGAGCGCGAAGGGCGGTACAGGTTGCCGCGAGGCAGGTGTGCGATTAGGAAACGGCGCGGAGGCGGTCCAGACGGGCGCGGGCGGTGACCGTCAGCGTGGGAGGAAGGGCGGCCATGCGCTCGGCGAGCTCGTCGGCGCTGATGTGGCGAGCGGACGGGCTCATTCCTACCTGTGCGGCGATGGCCGCTTTGTCCAACTGGATGGGGAAGGAAATATCAACCGGATCGGCGGCTTGCTCGAGGTGGCCTTCCGCCTGCTCATACATGCGCTCGACCTTGCCCTCTTCCACGCCAAGGATGCCGAGGGGTTCGCGCAGCTCATCGAGGTGCCCGGCGCCTGGGGTCAGGACGATGACCTGGCCGCCGGGGGCGAGGACGCGCTGGAACTCGGCTGGGTTGCGCGGTGCGAAGACGACGGAAATGGCGTCGATGGATTCATCGCGGATGGGAAGTTGCTGCCAGACATCGGCAACCACGGCGCCCACGCGCGGGTGGCACTTGGCCAGGTGCTTGGCTGCGTGCGGGGAAATATCGAGTCCGACGCCGCGCGCGCCGTCGATGGAATCAAGCGTGTGGGCTAGATAGTAGCCGGTTCCGGCGCCGACCTCGAGGAGCGAAGCGGGCGTAGATGCAGACAGCGAACTAGCGTCGAGCGCGTCTTGCACCGCGCCGGTCACAGACTCGACAAAGGGCGCGAAATGGCCGGTGGCTAGGTACGCTTCGCGGGCGTTGACCATGTCCATGTCATCGCCCTTGTGCTTGAGGCCAGCACCGGCCACTAAGGTCACATACCCTTGCTTGGCCACATCAAAGGAATGGCCGGACTCCGAAACGAGGCGGGAAAAATCATCGGCGCCGGAAAGCGCCGTGCCGTCGTTTGGATCGGCCAGAATATCGACGATATGAGAAAGCATGTATCCAGACTAGCTAGAAACCTCGGTCAACAAAGAACCGAGCTCCGCGGCCTCTTCTTTGTTCAGCTCGATAACGATGCGCCCGCCGCCGTCAGAAGGGATGCGCATGACGATCTTGCGGGATTCCACCACCGCTTCCATTTCGCCGCCAGTGGTACGTGGCTTCATTGCTGCCATAGTAGGGCTCCTTAACTATCTTCGTTTCTATCCAGCTTAGTCCCTTTTTGCCCGCTTTTCCGCGCAGCCGCTAATTCTTGCTCAAGTTGCGCGAGCAGATCATCGACCTGATCCTGGCGGTACCCGCGCGGGACGACCTCGAATTGCACGTCCTCAAAACGGCCCTGAGCTGCGGCGGCGCGGTTATTTTCCAGCACCTTCTGCGGCTCATCGGGCGGGTCCATCACGGTCCCGGGCCCAAATATCGAGCCCCACAGCCACGTTCCGATCACAATGAACGCAATGAGCACCACGATGAGCACAATCCAGGACAGCATGGCTTAAATCCTACCTAGCAGCGGCGGGCGCTGAGCAATTGGCGCTCCCACCCCGGCGCGCGAGAGCAGCGTGCGCGCCACGATATCCGCCATCGGTGCCAGCTCATGAAGCGGCCGGTTGCGGTGGACTCGTGTGCCTAGGTCGACTTCTGTCAGCCCGCCGCGCTTGCCGATGTCCACCAGCAGCCCCGCTTCCACCCCATAACCTTCCACAAAAGGCACCTCTAGCGCGGCTGTGCGGCGGATCGCGTACTCGCCGCCCAAGGGCTGATCGATGTGGGCTAGCTCTGGGAAGAACTGCCGGATGAGTGGCTTTGCGGTGAGTTCGGTCACGCGCCCGCCGCCGGTGGGTTGGCCGTTGAGGCTGCGGCGATAGCGGGCCTTGACCATGTTTACGCGGGGATCCTCAAAGGGCGCCGCGAGTGCTGTGACCATGCCGGGCGCAGCGGATTCTAGGTCGGCGTCGATAAAGACGATGATGTCCCCGCGCGCGGCGGCGACCCCGCGCCAGAGGGATTCGCCCTTGCCGGGGCGCGGCGGTTCGGGCAGGATATCGCGCCAGTTGCGCACATCGGCGCCGGCTGCGCGCGCGACTGCGGCGGTGTCGTCGGTGGAGTCGGCGTCGATGACGAGCACTTCGAGGGGGTCACCGGCAAGGCAGGCGCGGATAACGCCGGCCACGGTGGATTCCTCGTTGAGCGCAGGGATGATGACGGAAACGCTCATGCGAGCCCGCGGGTGGTGTCAAGGGGCGCGGCCGTGCCCTGGATGGCGGCAGTCATGCGGATGGCGTCGACAGTCTCAGCAACCTCGTGGACGCGGAAGGCGGCCACCCCGTGCGCTGCGGCCCAGGCTGTGGCGGCGAGCGTTCCGGCAACGCGGTCTCCTACCCCGCGCGCGAGGGTCTCACCCACGAAGTCCTTATTGGATAGCGCCATAAGCACGGGCCAGCCGGTGTCGACGATCTCGTCGATGCGCCGCAAGAGTTCAAGGCCGTGATAGGTGTTTTTGCCAAAGTCGTGCGTGGGATCGATGAAGGTGAGCTCTTCCGGGCAGCCAAGCCCCGCGGCTTTTTCCGCCAAGGCGGTGGTCTCAGCAATGACGTCAGCGACGACATCATCAAAGTGCACGCGGTGCGGGCGGGTGCGCGGGGTAATCCCGCCGGTATGCGAGCACACGTAGCCCACACGGTAGTGGCCGGCGACCTCGATAAGCTGCGGATCCCACCCGGCCCAGGTGTCATTGACCAGCCCCGCCCCGGCGGCGATGGCGGCCTCGGCGACCTCGCTGCGCCAAGTGTCGACGGAAATAAGTACCTCCGGGTGGCGCTCGTGCACGCGGGCGATGGTGGGCACGACGCGGTCGATTTCTTCCGCGCTATCCACTTCCTCGCCCGGTCCGGCCTTGACTCCGCCGATATCGATGATGGAGGCTCCCGCCACAATGGCCTCATCGCAGCGCTTGAGGGCGGGGTCCATGTCAAAGGTGGCCCCCTTGTCATAAAAGGAATCCGGGGTGCGATTGACTATCGCCATCACGCGCGCGAGGCTCAACGCGGCTCCCTAATGCGTTTATCGCTCATCACCTTGTGACGCTCGATGATATGGGCGACGGCCTCATCGGGGTCATCGGTAAGCAGGAAAAGGCCTTGGTCGTCTTCGTTGATATACCCACCGGCGGCGAGGGTATTTTTAATCCATTCCAGCAGGCCAGACCAGTACTCTGTACCCATGAGCACGATGGGATAGTTAGTGACCTTACCGGTTTGAACCATGCAGAGAACCTCGAAGAACTCATCCATGGTGCCCATGCCGCCGGGCAGGCAGACGAAGGCCTGGGAGTACTTCAAGAACATGGTCTTGCGGGCGAAGAAGTAGCGGAAGTTCAGGCCCAAGTCCACGTACTTATTGAGGCCCTGCTCGTGCGGCAATTCGATGCCGAGTCCCACCGAGAGGCCATCGCCCTCGTGCGCACCCTTATTCGCCGCCTCCATGATGCCGGGGCCGCCGCCGGTGATGACGGCGTAGGCGCATTCAGCGAGCTTGCGGCCGAGTTCTTCGGCCATCTGATAGCTCGCATCCTCAGGCTTGGTGCGCGCGGAGCCAAAAACCGTCACTGCCTTGGGCAGCTTAGCCAGCGCATCAAAGCCGGCGACGAATTCGCCTTGGATGCGCAGCACGCGCCACGGATCGGCGTGCTGCCACTCGTGGTCCGCGCCGGATTCCAGCAGGCGCTGGTCAAAGGTGGAGCCTTGTTCTCCCTCGCTGCGCAGCAAGAGCGGGCCGCGCAGGGTACGCATGTGGTCAGGGGTCATTTTTATCCCTTTAAGTAATTAAGCAGTGCGGTAGAAACTTCAGTGATTTGCGCCGTGGGCACCTGCTCGTCCTTCTTATGCGCAAAGCCAGGATCGCCGGCACCGAAATTTACGGCGGGAATGCCTATCTCAGCAAAGCGCGAGACATCGGTCCAGCCGAACTTGGCGCGGACGTTGCCGCCGACGGCATCGACAAGCGCGCGTGCCGCAGGCTGCCCCAGGCCAGGCAGGGCGGCACCGGCGATGTCATCGATCTCTATGGTGACGTCCTCATGCTTGCCGATGACCCCCTTCATGTACTCCAACGCCTCCTCCGTACTGCGGTCCGGGGCGAAGCGGAAGTTGACGAACATCCATGCCTCGTCCGGCAAGGTATTGGTGGCCACGCCGGCCTCCAGGTGGACGATGTTCAGGCCCTCGCGGTAGGTGCAGCCATCGATGGTGACCTCGCGCGGCTCGTAGTCCGCAATGCGGGTCATGACGGGGGCGAGCTTGTGCGCGGCGTTGGAGCCGAGCCACGCGCGGGCCGAGTGCGCGCGGGTGCCATGCGCCGTCACGCGCAGACGAATCGTGCCTTGGCAACCGGCCTCGACCATGGCGCCGGAGGGCTCACCGAGGAGCGCAAAATCGCCCTGCAACCACTCGGGGTGATCCTTTTGCAAGTGGCCCAGCCCATTAAATTCAGTGGATACCTCTTCGCCCTCATAAGCAATGACGGTCAAATCATGCTGGAGTTCTTCCGATTCATGCAGGTGAGCAAAGGCGTTGAGGTATACTGCCATGCCGGATTTCATGTCCACGGTGCCGCAGCCGAACATGATCTCGCCACCATCTTCGGCGGTGTCCATGCGATGCGGTACGTTATCTGCCAATGGAACGGTATCGATGTGGCCTGCAAGAATCACGCGGGAATCCATCCCGCGGTTCGTGCGCGCACACACGGTATTGCCAAAGCGGGCGACCTCCACGTCTAGACCACGCAGGGCTTCTTCCACCGCATCCGCGATGGCCTCCTCGTGGTGGGAGGGGCTTGGGATATCGACGAGCGCCTTGGTCACTTCAATGGGGTCGGCATATAGATCTAAAGTCACAAGCCGCCATGGTAGCGCCCCGCTGGGTCCGTTGCATTGTGTAATGTTCACTTCACTGTAAAAAATAACCTCTCACAAGGTGGTAATTATGGCCGAAGCCACACAATTGAAATCGCGACACCTCACCATGATGGGCCTTGGCTCCGCGGTGGGTGCCGGTCTCTTCTTGGGCGTCGGATTGGGAATCCAAATCTCCGGCACCTCGGTGCTCATTTCTTATGCCGTCGCCGGCGTCCTCATCGCGCTCATCATGTGGATGCTCGGGGAAATCGCTGCGGCCCGCCCTTCCCTGGGTTCTTTTTCCACCTACGCCGGCCAGGCCTTCGGCCACTGGGCGCGCTTTACGATGGGCTGGATCTACTGGTTCATGCTCATCATGGTCATGGGCGCCGAAATCACCGGCGCCGCCGCGATCATCGGCAGCTGGTTCGATATCGCCCCGTGGATTCCCGCGCTCATCGCGGTGGCCTTCTTCGCCGTGGTGAACTTCGCCGCAGTGCGCGGTTTCGGTGAATTCGAGTTCTGGTTTGCCATCATCAAGGTCGCCGTCATCATCGCCTTCCTCGTTGTCGGCATCCTCATGGCACTCGGCATCCTGCCCGGCATGGATCTCTCCCGCGCTGGAACCAACTTCACCGATAACTTCCTGCCCAATGGCATGCCCGGCTTCGCAGCGGGCCTGCTGGCCGTGGCCTTCGCCTTCGGTGGAATCGAGCTGGTGACCATCGCCGCCGCCGAGTCCGAGGATCCAGCCCGCAACGTGGCAACCGCGGTGCGCGCCATCATCGTGCGCATCATGATCTTCTACATCGGCTCCATCGTGGTCATCACCATGGCCTTGCCGTTTAGCCAGATCCAAGATGCCGACGCCGCCGCCAATTCACCGTTCACCTTGGTGCTCGAGGCCGCCAAGATTCCTTTCGCCGCCGGCTTCATGGAGGCCATCATCGCGCTGGCCCTCCTGTCCGCCTTCAACGCGCAGATCTACGCCACCTCTCGCCTGGTCTTCGACATGGCCAAGGACCACTGCGCGCCAAAGTTCTTCCTCAAGACCAACCACTCCGGCTCCCCCATCAACGCCGTCATCTTGTCCATGATCTTCGCCTTCGCCTCGGTGGGCCTCCAGTTCTGGAACCCGCCGGGACTGCTGGCCTTCCTCTTCAACGCCGTCGGCGGCTGCCTCTTGGTGGTGTGGACCTTCATCGTCGCCTCCTTCCTCAAGCTGCACCCGCAGTTGAAGGCGAACGGCGAGCTCACGGACATCCGCGTGCCCGGCTACCCCTGGCTACCGTGGGCGACCGCCACCGCGCTGGCCGCGCTGACCATCTTCATGCTCTTTGACCCCTCCGCCCGCAACCAAGTCATCGCCGTCATCATCCTCTTTGCCGCGCTCGTCGCCTTGTCCTTCGTGGTTCCCGCGGACAAGCGCGAACAAGTTCGGCAGTAATTGCTAAGCTAGCCACCATGACTTCTGCATCCGCACGTGGCCTGGCAACCATTACCCACGACGGCACCGTCTTGGACGTTTGGTTCCCAGCAGTTCATACCGATAAGCAAGTAGAGACCACCGGCACGACGCGTCTGGAGGAGACTCCGCAGCAGTTCTCCGCCCTCGTCGGCCCCGATGAAGAGCGCGGCGTGGCTCGCGTGGCGGTGGAAACCACCATCGCTGACCTCGACGAGGCACCTACCGATACCTACAACGCCTACCTGCGCCTCCATCTGCTCTCCCACCGTGAGGTAAAACCGCACGGCCTCAACATGGACGGCATCTTCCGCCACCTCAACAACGTGGTCTGGACCAACTACGGCCCCTGCGCCGTCTCCGATTTCCAGATGGTGCGCGGCCGCCTCGCCTCCCGCGGCCCCGTCGTGGTCTACTCCGTGGATAAGTTCCCCCGCATGGTGGACTACGTTGTCCCCTCCGGTGTGCGCATCGGTGATGCCGATCGCGTCCGCTTGGGCGCCCACCTGGCAGAGGGCACCACGGTCATGCACGAGGGCTTCGTCAATTTCAACGCCGGCACCCTGGGCGCTTCCATGGTGGAAGGCCGCATTTCCGCGGGCGTCGTCGTGGGCGATGGCTCCGATATTGGCGGCGGCGCCTCCATCATGGGCACCCTGTCCGGCGGCGGCAAGGAAGTTATTTCCATCGGCGAGCGCTGCCTGCTCGGCGCTAACTCGGGCATCGGCATTTCGCTTGGCGATGACGCCGTTGTCGAAGCCGGCCTCTACGTCACCGCCGGTACCAAGGTCGCCGTCTTTGGCAAGGTGGCCGAGGCCCTGGGCGTCAGCAATGGCGAGGCAGTTAAGGGCTCCCAGCTCTCCGGCGCCTCCGGCCTGCTGCTGCGCCGCAATTCCGTCTCCGGTGCTGTCGAAGCCGTGGAGTGGAATGCCGAGGCCGTCGCACTGAACGAGGACCTCCACAAGAACTAACGCCACCCCAATTCCGGCGCCCCGCGGCCGAGAAATACCATGGAGAAGTGTCTGATAACTCTTCTACCCTTGGTTCTGGCCTGAAGGTCCGCCACCTGACCATGATGGGGCTTGGCTCTACCATTGGCGCCGGTCTCTTCCTCGGCACGGGCGTAGGCATTTCCGCCGCCGGCCCAGCGGTAATCATCGCCTACGCGATCGCCGGATTCCTCGCCATCCTCGTGATGCAAATGCTTGGGGAGATGGGAACGGTCATCCCCGCCTCCGGCTCCTTTTCCGAATACGCCGAACACGGCATCGGCCGCTGGGCAGGTTTTACCCAAGGGTGGATTTACTGGTGCGCCACTGTCGCCGTCCTCGGCGCCGAAATCACCGGCGCCGCAGGTTTCATCGGCTCGTGGTTCGACGTGCCGCCCTGGATACCCGCCGCCATCTGCGTCGCCGTCTTCGGCCTCGTCAACCTGCTGCGCGTGCGCACCTTCGGCGAATTTGAGTACTGGTTCGCTCTCATCAAGGTCGTCGTCATCATCGCCTTCCTCATCATCGGCGCCCTCCTCATCTTCGGCCTCCTGCCGGGCCACACTTTCGTGGGCACATCCGTCTTCCTTGCCGATGGCTTCATGCCCAACGGCCTCGGCGGCGTCGCCGCCGGCCTGCTCGCCGTAGCCTTCGCTTTCGGCGGCATCGAGGTCGTCGCCATCGCGTCCGCCGAATCCGAAGATCCCGAAAAATCCCTGGTCAACGCCGTGCGCTCCACCATCTTGCGGATCTCCGTGTTCTACCTGGGCTCCGTCCTGGTCATCACGTTCCTGCTTCCCTATTCCAGCCTGGACGCCGCCTCCACCGCCGCCGAATCGCCGTTCACCATGGTCCTCGACCGCGCCGGCATTCCCGGTGCCGCCGGCATCATGGAGGTCATCATCGTCCTCGCGCTGCTATCCGCTTTCAACGCGCAAATCTTCGCCTCCTCCCGCATGATGCACTCGCTCGCCTCCCGCGGCGAGGCCCCGCGCATCTTCGCCGCCACCAATACCGAGGGTGTGCCCACCACCGCCATCGCCCTATCCGTCACACTTTCCGTGCTCATGGTCGTCCTCAACTACGCCGATACCGGCTGGTTGCTCACCTTCATGCTCAACGCCGCCGGCGCCTCCCTGCTCATCGTGTGGGTCTTCATCGCCGTCAGCCAGCTGCGCCTACGCCGCCAACTCGAGGCCCTGCATCCACTCCCCATCCGCATGTGGGCCTTCCCCTATCTCACTTGGTTCGCCCTTGCCCTCTTCGCGGCCATCGCGGTGCTCATGCTTACCGATGCCACCGCCCGCACCCAACTCCTCTCCGCCGCCGCCATGTTCGCGGTGCTCGCCATCGCGGGTGTGCTCAATTCCAAGGCTCGCGGCATCGACCCGACCTCCACGCTCCCTCTGACCTAGCGGCCACTCCCTGCCTCCGGCCCTCACGCCCTACACCTCACATCCAGCCCACCGTGCCTGCCGCCCCATTACCCCGCCCTTCGCGCTCACCAGCACTGGGCGGGGTACGGCGTTTTCACCTCCCGGTGAGCGCGACGGGTGTGGGGCCGACCTCCGCGCTCACGGGGAGGCGAAATGGGCATCGGAAAGCGGAAGCGGTGAGCGTGAAGGGGGCTGGCCGGCACACTCACTCCTCGCGCTCACCAGGGGCCGCTTAAGGGCACAGACCTGGCCGCCGGTGAGCGCTAAGGGAGGGTGGAAGGAGGTTATCCACAGAGCGGCGAGGAAAAGAGAGCGCGAGACCTCAAAATAGGCGGGTTATCCACAGGCTGTCGGACCCCGTCTGGACGAGGAGGCGGCCGCTTTTTAAATTGAAGCCATGGGGGCATGGACGACTGCGCAGTTGCGCGAGCAGGGGCTGGGCAAGGACGCGATTCGGCGGCGAGTGCGCGCGGGCAAGCTGTACCGCGTGCACCGGGGGATTTATACCGACGAGTGGTCGCCGTTGGCGGTGGCGAAGGCGCTGGTGCATGGGCTGAGCCGTATCCATTTTACGGGGAAGACCGCGCAGGAGATTCACCTTGACCGGCCGCTGACCTTTCCACTGGAAGCGGAGGGGCCGCGGACGCTGCGTGGCAAGAATTTCCGCGTCTCGCATTCCCGGCTCAAGGCAACGAGCCTGGTCAAGGGGCTGCCGGTGGTGCAGGTTCTGTGGGCTGCTCGCAAGATTGCTAGGGCCTGTGGCCCGCTGCTGGAAGAGTTTTACCGCGGTGAAAAGGGGCCCGGCCGGCTGGAGCGGGACCGCAAACGAATGGGCCGGACACCGCGCGCGTTGAAGGAGACGATGCGGCTCTCGGCCATCGGCGCGGATAGCCCACCGGAGCGCAAGGTGAGCCGTGCCCTGCGCACCGAAGGCATTTTCCCTGTTCATAACGCCCACGTGTGCGGATACCGCTTCGATCTTTTAATGGGCAAGCTCATCGTGGAGATCGACGGCTGGACCTACCACAGCCACAGCCTCGCGTTTCAGGCAGACCGCTCCAAACAGAACGCCGCGACCGCGCATGGGTACACGGTTTTGCGCTTTACTGCCGATGACGTCAGGCACCACCTTGACCAAGTCATCCTGCTTATCAAAGCCACCCGTGACCTGCTCAAAGGCCGCAAGCCACAGCTTCCCATGTCCGCCACCCAGCCATATTGGCGCTGGCATCTATGCGTCTAACCCTTGCCATAATGTCAAGTTTACTTTATATTAAGTCATGTAAACACGACAAGAGAGGTGATGATGTGGCCGGACAACCCAACATGGTCCGCAAGTGGCGGCGCTGGCGCGAATGGTCGCAAGGCGAACTAGCAGAGCGCGTCGGCGTCTCCCGGCAAACTATCGCAAATATCGAACGCGGCAACTACTCCCCGTCCGTGCACCTCGCATTGGACATCTGCCACGAACTAGATAAAACAGTCGAAGAAATCTTTGGAGCTGAACAACATGTTTAACGCCATCGCCAACATATCCCTCAACCACATCGAGCGCGCCTCCACCGACGAGTTCGAACGCGACATCCTCACCAAGGCCTCCGCCATCACCCTTACCCAAGCACCTTCCTCGAGCTCATCGTCGCCGCCATCCTCGCCTGGTCCCTCCCCGGCCACCTCAGCCTCCTCGCACTCCTCGCCATTGTCCCCTCCATCGCCGGCACGTCCCTCAGCGCCGCCTGGATGCGCAGGCACATCGCCACCCCAACGGTCCGCTCCAATTGGACCTTAACCGCCCTCTACCTCATCCCGATGTTCCTCTGCTTCTCCGGCATCGCCTACCACACCTACGCGCTTTCCGATGCCCCCGCTGCTCCCTACCTCATCGGCGCCACCGTAGGTACCTTCACGGTCATCCTCATCTCCCCTGCGCTCCGACGGAAGCAAAACCGCCGCGACCAGTCCCGCCTCGACGCCACCCTCGAGGACTAGTACCTCACCTCCACCACCCGCCTTCAGGCACACCCCACCACCCGCCCTTCGCGCTCACCGCGGACGGCGGGTGGCGTTCGTTTACTACTCCCCGTGAGCGCGAAGGGGTCCCAGCGACAACGGCGCCCCGCCTCCCCGCCCTTGCCGCTCACCGGGAGGAAGTTTCGCCGCCGGCAACCATTGCCGGTGAGCGCGAAAGGCGCAGCCTCCTTTGCCGCTCACCGAGCAGGCATGGCGTCGATGAAAACTATCCCAGCGTGAGCGCGAAGGGATGGGTGTCGCACATACACTTGCTTGGCGACGTCCCTCCCCGCCCTTGCCGCTCACCGGCGGCATAAAAAGACCCCAGCAGCCCACGCTGGTGAGCGCGAAGGGCGGGGCCGGGGTGGCGAAACGAGCCGGGCTAGGCCGAGCTAGGAGCGGGTAGTTAAACCGGCGCTACCTCGTCGACGACGACGGGTTTATTCGGCTTGGAGCGGAACGTCCAGAGCTTGTTGATAATGAAGTTGATGGGCATCGCAACGACAATGGAAATGGCCTGCGCCCAATAGGACTTGGTGCGCAATCCGGTGGAGTTATCGAAGACATCGGTTGGTAGGCCCACGGGCGAGTTCGGATTCATGAGCAGCGTCAGGATGACCTGGCTAACGATAAACGCCCCGATTCCAGCCAAAAGGAACGGGAAGAAACCGCGAATCCAGGACACCTTGGACACGGTCCGGAAGGTCCACATGCGGTTGAGCTGGTAGTTCCAGGTATTGGCTACGAGGAAGGAGATGGTGGCAAAGACGTGGTACCAGCGGATATGGAATGCAGAACCGAAGAGGTTCATGAAGGGGTCCTCGGCAAAAATATCCGCCGCGCCAAAGAGCTTCTGCGCGAGAAAATAAACGAAGAGGTTGACCGCGGTTCCCGAGCCGCCGACAAGACCGAACTTAAGGAATTGCCCAAAATTGGACGCAAAGCGCGCAACGCTGAGGTCTGCCATGGGCCGCCTTTCTTGCCGGAGATTAGTAATTACCTGATTGTAGTTCCTAAGCCACGCGAACTGAAAAACTGACGCTCCGAATGTGATGAAGGATCTATAAAAGATATAGTTTCGTGCAGCAAGTAAAGCGGGCGGGAGAAGTCATAGAGGTCGAGCGGGCGCGGCGCGGGATATGTGTCATCGCCGATGAGCGGATGCCCAAGATAATTCAGCAACACCCGCAGCTGGTGCGTATGCCCGGTCCGCGGCCACATGGTTACCTCCCGCCCCGCAGCGCGCACATACGTCGAGGTAGGCGTGCCATTATCGGCCACGAGCACCTGCCTGCTGCCCCGCGGCTTGTGCATAGGCAGCCTGATTTCCTCATCACAGAAAAGCGGCTGCTTGACGATGCCCCTATACCTCTTCACCGCCCTCCCTCCCAGGAAAATGCGCTGGTAGGCGGCCCGCGTGGCGGGATTGCGCGAGCAGATGACAAGGCCGGCGGTCAGGCGGTCGAGGCGGTGAAGCGGCACGATATCGTCTTCGCCGAAGTCTACGCGCAGGCGGGTTTGCAGGGTTTCGCGCTGCAAGCGGCCATTCGTAGTGGTGGGAAGAAAGTGTGGTTTATCGGCAACAATGATGTCTTCATCCGCGTGGACTACGCAGTAGTCAAAGGGAATCGGCTCCTCCGGCGGGACGGAGGGGTGGTACCACGCGGGAACGGGCCTGGGAAGAGCCGCACCGGCGGGAAGAAGCGTTCCCTCTGGAAAGGGCGAATCGCCCGCGCGGGCGGCCCAGTACTCGCCCTCGCGCGGAACGCGTTCGTGCAAGACCACCTTGCGGGGAGAAATCCCCTCCCGGGCAGGCGGGCGAAACGCGCGAGGCGAGTTAGGCACTGGCGAGGCGTTGGACGGCGGCGCGCACCCGCTCGTCGGTACCGTTTAAGCCGATGCGCACGTGTTGTGCACCCGAGGGGCCGTAAAAATCGCCAGGTGCGGCCAGGATACCCAGGGAAGCCAACCAGTCGATGGTCTCGCGGCAGTCTTCGCCGCGGGTGGCCCAGAGGTACAGGCCGGCATCGGAGTGGTCGATGGTAAAGCCCGCCTTGATAAGCGCCTGCATCAATTCGGCGCGGCGCGCGGCGTAGCGCTGGCGCTGGAGGGCTTCGGTGCGGTCATCGTCAAGCGCGGCCACCATCGCCGCCTGAATCGGGCCTGGCACGATGAGCCCGGCGTGCTTGCGCAGCTCCAGGAGCTCCGCGATGAGATCGTTATCGCCGGCGAAGAATCCGGCGCGGTAGGAGGCCATATTCGCGGACTTGGACAGCGAATGCATGGCGATAAGGTCGGTATTATCGCCGTCGGTCACGCGCGGATCCAGGATGGATACCGGCGGGTTGTCGTCGTTCCAGCCCAAGCCCATGTAGCACTCGTCGGAGGCGATGATGGCACCCGTCGAGCGGGCCCAGGCCACGATGCGGCGCAGCTCCTCTACCCCAGCTACGCGGCCGGTGGGGTTGGACGGGGAATTGATGAATACCAGGGAGGCATCCTGAAAGTCGTCGTCAGCGCGCAGCGGAGTGGCCCCGGCGAGAAGGGCGCCGACCTCGTAGGTGGGATAGGCCACCGAGGGGAAGGCGACGGTCTCGCCGCGCATTCCCAACAGGGTGGGCAGCCACGCGATGGCCTCCTTCGTGCCCACTACGGGCAGGACGCGGTCCACGTCCATGCGGTACCGGCGGCGCAGGGCGGAGGCGATGGCTTCGCGCAGCTCAGGCGTGCCCTGTGTTTGCGGGTAGCCGGGGGCCTCGGCGGCAGAAGACAGCGCCAGCTGCACGCCGGGGGCGACCGGATCTACGGGGTTGCCCACCGAAAGGTCAACGATTCCATCTGGATGCGCCTGGGCCTTCTTTTTGGCGCCAGCCAGCGAGTTCCAGGGAAAATCCGGAAGCGATTGTCCTAGCGGTGTGCGGGCCATGATTTACTCCTGATTCTGTGGGGGCAGCGCGGCTACCATTGACGCATCGAAATCTTGCGGGCCGAGGGCTGCCGCTCCACCGGGAGAGCCCAAGTCATCGAAGAATGCTGCGTTGGCTTCGTTGTAATCGATCCACTCATCGGGAACGTCATCCTCGTAGAAGATGGCTTCTACCGGGCATGCGGGCTCGCAGGCGCCGCAGTCCACGCACTCATCTGGGTGGATGTAGAGCATGCGCTTGCCTTCGTAAATGCAATCGACGGGGCATTCCTCAACACAGCCGCGGTCCATTACATCAACGCAAGGTTGAGCGATTGTATAAGTCATGGAGAATCCTTGAATCTTCCTGATTTCATGGGTTTGGGGATGAAATATAGTATGTCACTTCTGCTTTAGGAAAGGCCAAACGCCGCCGCCGATTCCGGCCAAAAGCAGGAGCAAGCTGAGAATATTATTGCCCACGATGACATCACCGGTAATCGGAACCAGCAGCATAAGCGCGAAAAATCCCAGGCCCCAGACGATGGTGGGGATGGCCGCGATGTAAGTACGATCACTCCACAGCCGCGCGGTGCGGGTTAGCACCACATTGAAGGCAGCGGCGATGAGGATGGTGATGGGAAACGCGATGCTCGCGCCATTAGCCAGCGGAATCCGGGCGGTGAGGTAAATGACCTCCAGAAATAGCGATAGCAGGGAGCCGAGAGAAAGCCAGATAAGGCCGGTCACCTGCTCACCACGGCTAAAATCAGTGCGCATTACAGACCGCCTAAGAGCTCGCTTGCGGCCTCGCCCCGGCCGAGTTGGAAGTATTCGGCGCGCAGCAAGGGCATGAGCAATCTATTGGACAGGCAGTAGGCCCCGGGCACCGCGGCTGGGTCGTGGACAGCGGCGACGGCGGCCTCGGGGTTGGTGGCGGTGGTGCTGCCATCGGCCAGCCAGATTTGCGTGGCGTGGGCGCGCATGGCGGCGCGTTTGGCGTGGAGGGCGGCATCGTCAAGCGCGAAGGTCAGATCCGCACCGGCGGTGGTGAAATTATCCAGGTACGCGGCATCGGGTTTGCGCCAGCCCGCGGGCGCGTCGAGGGTCTCCAGGCCGGCGTAATTGGCGGCGCGGTCAAAAATCGCCCACCAAATGCGCGTGCTTGCCGATGCCGCCTTTTCCACCACCCTATGCACCGCAACGTGGTCCGGGTGGTTATAGCCGCCGTCTGGTCCATAGGTCAAGATGGCGTGTGGCTTGAGTACATCTAATTCCGCGCGGAGCAGATCTACCGCCTCATCCAAGCGATTGACCAGCGCTCGGGGGTTATCGTGAGACGGCGATCCCACCATGCCGGAATCGTGGAAGTGGCCGAATCCGCCCAGTTGGATGCCCTCCACTCCTAAAGCGGAGAGGGCGCAGGCCAATTCGCGGGCGCGGAAGCCACCGAGCTGATGGTACTCGGCCAGGCCTTGGTAAGGCGCACCGATGACCTCGCCGTCCTCGCCGAGGGTAAGGGTGATGACCGTGACCTGCGCACCGCGCGCGGCCAGGGTGGCGAGGGTGCCGCCGGTAAATAGCGTCTCATCATCAGGGTGCGCGTGCACTGCAACAACGCGGTAGCCCGCCAAGTCCTTAGTCCTCATCTATCCTCCATACTGGCGCTGTGACCAGCCCTTTATCCCAATCATCAATACTTTGGCCGGGGCCTACAATACCCTCCCCTAGCGCGTGCACACGCGTTTCATCTAAGAGCGGGACGTATAACACGTCCTGGGCATTGATCTCGCGGATTCGTCCCAGCGCGGTGGAAGGACTTATCTTTCCGGAGAGAATGTCCATGCGTGTTTCGGCGGCGTGGTCGGGGCAGAACCCGGAGAGGTCCCCGGCGAGCGGTTGGTCTTCGGCGCAAGTGAAGACATTCGCGGCCGACAGCGAGGTTAGGGTGATATCCTCCCAAGTCACCACCGCATCAACCTTGCCTTCAGGAAGCAGCTTAGTGGTAATGGTGGTGAGCCGGTCGGTGGTGACCTCAGCAGGGATGCCGTGGGCCTCGAGGACATCGTAAAGCGTATTTGCCGCAGCCAAAGCCGTGGGGCTGGTCGGATCGACGGCGAAGCGGATAGGCTTCTTGCTGGCGCGTTCGCGCAGGGCCGTCAGGTTTGCCTCCCCTGAGACCGGATTATGCCCGGCCTTCAGGTTGGACGCGCGGCCGGTGGCGAGCCGGGCGACCTGTTCGGTATCGATAAGCGAGGCCACCCCGCGCCGCGCGGCGGCGTCCTCCAAGGCGCCGTGCTCAGTGGACATGTGCAAGCGCAGCTGGCGCGGGCGGGTAACCGTCTTATCGCTCACATGTCCCAGCAGGCCGAGCGCTTCCTGCGAGGTCTGACCTGGGGTAAAGTCCGCGAACCCAATCTGGCCAGAGCGCAGCATATTGAGCGCCTGGGTACTATCGCGCACCTCGCGCAGCTGGACGACGTCGATATGAGCGGGATCGGCGCCCCAAAAGCGGTCATTGCGGTTGAGCGTGATGACCCCGCGGCTGCGGTCCACGCTATCGACCGAGAAGCGGCCGGCGGAGGCGGGGATGTCATTGGCCAGGACCGAATCAAAATCGGAATTTTGCAGCAGGTGCGAGGGAAGGAGCTGATTGAATAGCTGCTTCCAATCCTTAACCCGCTCTGCAAAATCTACCGTGACCACGCGCCCGCCATCGGATGTGGTCACCGCGGAAATGGCGCGGTAGCCCGCAGGGTCTTTAACGCCTGCGGTCGTGGTCATTTTCTTCCACAAGTAGCTGAAATCCGCGCCGGAAATCGGGGTGCCATCGGACCACTGCGCGGGAGAGGCAATAACGTAGCGCACTCGCTGGGCCACGCCCTCCGGCGCGGTGACCTCCGCGGCAGATTCCAGGACGTCCGTATCCATGCGTCCCCAGTGGAACGTTGAGGGCAAGACTAGCTCCGCAATCTGATCCACGAGCTCGGAGTTATTGGCCACCAGGTGCGGGTTGAGGCCGGCGCGCAGCGGATCGACACCGATGGAAATGGTGGGCCGCGACTTATCTTCCTCCGCGCGCGGCGGCTCATCGTCCGTCGCGGTCGTCGTTGATGCCGTTTCCTGGGCGGTAGATTCCTGGTCGTCCGAGTCTTCTACCACCGGCGGAGGGCCAGGATTGGCCGAACACCCGCTGACAAACGCGAGGCCGATGGCGGCAGTGGCAGCAAGTGCACGGGCCTTGAGACTATTTTTCATCGCAGACTACTTTAGTACCTTCTTCCCGCCACACGAAGATTCTGCGCGCTAAACTCGTACGAAATCACCATTGAAGGGATGTCCCCACCATGCTTATCTGCCAAGAAATGTTCCTCCTGCTTACCAAGGACAACGGTAAAAAGGAGGTGCTATCCAATAACGAGACCGCCCTGCGCGCCGGCCTTTTTAGCGATTTGCTCCTGTGCGAAGCAGTTGCCATAACTGCAAAGAATAAGGTGCACGCCACGGACAAAAAGCCAGAGCACCCGGTGCTTTCTTGGGCATGGGATAGCCTGCACGAGCACCGGACCAGCTCGGTCAAGACACTGCTGCAGGCGGGGTGGTTCTCCCCGCGCGAGAAGATTGCCCAGGATTTTCAGGACCGCGGCCAATTGGAGATTGAGGATGCCGCGTGGTGGCAGCTGGGCGGCGAGCGTTACATCATGACGGACACGGCGCTAGAAAATGAAGTGCGCGAGAGGCTCGCGGCGGTGCTTGACGGCACCCAAGCCCCTAGCGCCAAAGACGTGCTTATCTTGGATATTCTCCGCGAGATTAAAGGGGCCTATCCCCTGCTCAAGGAGGATGCGCCCGAAATGAAACGCCGGGAGATGCGCAAACGCATCAAAGAATTAAAGCAACAGGTGGAATACGACGATGCCGCCGCCTCTGCGGTAAAAACCATACTGCAGGAGACGACGGCGATTATCGCGGCGGCTGCGGCATCAACCGCAGCCACCACTTAGATCGAGGCGGATTACTTCTTCATCTGCTTAGCGCGGGAAGCGGCGCGCTTGCGGTCGGTGGCGGAAAGCTCCAGCTTGCGCACGCGCAGCACATCTGGGGCTACCTCGACGCACTCGTCGTTGCCACAGAATTCCAGTGCCTCTTCCAGCGAGAGCGTGTGGGCCTTGGCCAGGGTGACCGTGGCGTCTGCGGTGGCAGAGCGCATATTGGTCAGCTTCTTTTCCTTGGTGATGTTGATGTCAATATCCTCATCGCGGTTATTGGCACCCACGACCATGCCTTCGTAGGCCTCGGCGCCTGGCTCGACGAAGAAGTTGCCGCGGTCAGCCAGCTGCATCAGTGCGTACTGGGTGATCTGGCCAGTGCGGTCAGCTACCAAGGAGCCGGTGGCGCGGGACTTAATCTCGCCGGCCCAGACATCGATGCCATCGGAGATGGAGTTGGCGATGCCGGCACCGCGGGTCTCGGTCATGAACTGGGTACGGAAACCGATGAGGCCACGGGCGGGAACGCGGAAGATCATGCGCACCCAGTCGCCCTCGCGCACGTCCATGGACTGCATCTGGCCCTTGCGGGAAGCCAGCAGCTGGGTGATGGCACCCTGGTGCTCCGACGGGGAGTCGATGGTGAGGATCTCATAGGGCTCATAGGTCTTGCCATCGATCTGCTGGGTAACTACCTGCGGCTTACCGATGGTCAGCTCGAAGCCCTCGCGGCGCATGGACTCGATAAGCACGGACAGAGCCATCTCGCCGCGGCCCTGGACCTCCCAGGTATCTGGGCGCTCCGTGGGCAGCACGCGCAGGGAGACGTTACCGATAAGCTCCTGCTCCAAGCGGGCCTTGACCATGCGGGCGGTCAGCTTGGTGCCGCCGCCGCGGCCTGCCATCGGCGAGGTGTTCACACCGATGGTCATGGAGATGGCCGGCTCATCAACGGTGATGCGCGGCAGGGCCTCTGGGTTTTCCGGATCGGCGATGGTGTCACCAATCATGACATCGGAAATACCAGAGATGGCGACGATATCGCCGGCGATGGCCTCTTCGGCCGGCTGACGCTCGAAGCCGACCGTGCGCAGCAGCTCGGCAACCTTGACGGTCTTGGTGTGTTGGTTGCCCTCATCGTCGTAGTGAATCCAGGCCACCTGCTGGCCCTTCTTGATGCGGCCGGCGTAGATGCGCAGCAGCGCAATACGGCCGAGGAAGTCAGAGGCGTCAAGGTTGGTGACGTGCGCCTGCAGTGGGGCATCGACGGTAGCGGAGGGCTCGGGCAGGACGTTGTAGATGACATCGAAAAGCGCCTGCAGGTCCTCGCTATCGGGAACGTTGCCATCGCCCGGGTTCTCGGTGGAGGCAACGCCGGCGCGGCCGGAGGCGTACAGAACCGGGAGATCGAGCAACTCTTCAGCTGCTGCTGCGGCTTCCTCATCCTCGAGGCCAGCGGCGATTTCTAGCAGCAGGTCTTGGGACTCGGTGACAACCTCGTCGATGCGGGCATCGGGGCGGTCGGTCTTGTTCACACAGACGATGACCGGCAGCTTGGCCTCTAGCGCCTTGGTCAGGACGAAGCGGGTCTGTGGGAGGGGGCCCTCAGAGGCATCGACAAGCAGCACGACGCCGTCCACCATGGAAATGCCGCGCTCCACCTCGCCGCCGAAGTCGGCGTGGCCCGGGGTGTCGATGACGTTAATGATGAGGTCTGCGCCGTCTTTGCCCAGACCCTGGCGGCGGATGGCCGTGTTCTTGGCCAAAATGGTAATGCCGCGCTCGCGCTCCTGATCGTTGGAGTCCATGACGCGGTCCGTGTGCTCACCGTGTTCGCCAAAAGCACCGGACTGCTCCAGCATGCCGTTGACCAACGTGGTCTTGCCATGGTCAACGTGCGCGACAATGGCAACATTACGGAACTCGGTATTACTCACTAGTTGGGTTCTCCTTCGGAGGATCTACAAGCGCTGGTGCGCGAGAAATGTTCTTGAACGACGTCCTACGATACCCCCTAACAGGGCATAGTGCAGCATTGGGGAGCCAAGACGCGACCTATGCCACCCCGTAACGTCTCGCGTGCCTGAAACGACCTAGTACTTGACACTTCCCAGCGGATAACTATCGTTACTAGAGTTATTACTGTTACTGCTGCGACCAATGGGGCTATACTACTTTCCCCGCGAGACA
Source organism: Corynebacterium sp. KPL4015 (assembly GCF_040225725.1). Taxonomy (NCBI): domain Bacteria; kingdom Bacillati; phylum Actinomycetota; class Actinomycetes; order Mycobacteriales; family Corynebacteriaceae; genus Corynebacterium; species Corynebacterium sp. KPL4015. The sequence continues at coordinate 145,831 of NZ_JBEHGF010000001.1, forward strand.
ATAAGGACCTGATACCGTGAGCCACGCCCAAACTTCTTGGCGCCTAAGCGGCCGCACCGGCTACATCGCCGCTGCCACCGCTGCGCTTATTGGCCTCGCCTCTCCCCTGGTAGCGCCCGCACAGGCCTTCGCCCCAGATCTTTCCTCACTGGCACAGCAGCACATGCCCGCCAGCCCCTTGGATGAGCTCGGCCGCCCTACCCCTGAAACCCAGGACCGCGTGCGCGCCTTTGCTGCGCAGCCGTGGATCCCCGAAGACGCCCGCAATACGATCTTGTCCGCCTTGGACTTCTTCGCCGGCACCGGCGACGGTGGTGGCGGTGTCCCCATGCCGCAGGGCGATAACCCGTACTTCCGGCAGTTTTATTGGCCCACCGTCTCCGCGAACTGCATCGGCGGCACCAACGCCGCCACCGGCTCTGGCATCGCGGTACCTGGCCCTACAGAAATTCCCGCCCCCGGCGCCGGCGAGGGCGAAACCGTCTTCCTCTTTACCGCCTTGGGCACCCCACCGGCAGCACCGGACCAAGGAGGCATGAACGTGCAGTGGTTTAATATCAATACCCTACAAAGCGGCATTACCCCGCTGCACAATAACGGCATCAACCAGGATGGGCCCACAACGCTGTCTGGCACGGCCCACACAGGCAAGGGCCTGGTCGTTGCCCTGGTCTCCGGTTCCGTTAATACCACCGAGGCGCGGTGCGATTTCGTCCCCACCGCCGCCTTCCTAGAGGTGAAGTAATGGCCGTTGATCTCCACCCAGTCAAGCAGGAGACCTTTAATACTGCGGCCTTCACCAATACCGATCCCAAGGGCTACCTGCGCCAAGTCGATACCTACACCGAAACCGAGTTTGGCCTGTATATGGCACGCGGTGCCGATCACCCGCGTTTTGGCTACCTCGAATCGTGGCTGCTGCCAAGCCTTAACCTGCGCGCGAATATCTTCCACTTCCGCCCCGGCGTCGAGGTTAAGCAGGACTTTTATATCGACGTCGCCGAAATCCAGCGCCAAGGCAATGAGTGGACCACCCGCGATCTCTACGTCGACTTGGTCACCACCACCGGCGAACCCATTACTGTCCTCGACATCGACGAGCTCTCCGCAGCGACGTCCGCTGGCCTCATTTCCGCCGAGGACGCCGAACTCGCCATCGACACCACTCTAAACGCGGTCGAGGGAATTACCCGCCACGGCGACGATGCAATGGCCTGGCTTGCCCACCACGGCATAGACTTGTCTTGGTCAGAAAACGTAACTTTAGCCCCCGAAGGATAAGCCATGGCCGGTGGCCTTTTTGCCCTGCTTGACGATGTCGCCTTAATAGCCCGCGCCGCCGCCTCCAGCGTCGACGATGTGGCCGCCTTAGGCGGCAAGACATCTATGAAGTCTCTCGGCGTCGTCGTCGATGATGCCGCAGTGACTCCACAATACGTCGAGGGCATAAAACCGCAGCGCGAGCTGCCGATGATCTGGCGTATCACCAAGGGTTCGCTCATCAACAAGCTCGTCATCATCTTGCCGATTGCGATGATCCTGTCTTGGATTGCGCCGTGGGCGCTCACGCCCATCTTGATGTGCGGCGGTACCTATTTATGCTTCGAAGGCGCGGAAAAAATCCTCTCCTTCTTCCACTCCTCCCCTAGCGAGGCCACCGATGCCGTCCAGAACAAGGGCCCAGAGGCCGAAGATAGCCTGGTGAAATCCGCCATCACCACCGACCTCATCCTGTCTGCTGAGATCATGGTGATTTCCTTAAATGAGGTCATCGATCAACCCTTCTGGCTGCGCCTCGGCGCGCTCATCGCCGTCGGTATCATCTTGACCCTAGGCGTCTACGGCGCCGTGGGATTGCTGGTCAAGATGGATGACATTGGCCTGGCCTTAACCCGGCGCCGCGATGGCAATTCCCTGCTAGGCAATACCTTGGTCAAGGGCATGCCCATCGTGTTGGACATCATCGGCATCATCGGTACAGCCGCCATGTTGTGGGTAGGCGGACATATCGTCACCTCGGGCCTCCACGAATTCGGAGTAGACCAGCCGCACGGGTTTATCGAGGCTGCCACTGAACATATCCACAATGGCGCGCTGAGCTGGCTGGCCGAAACCGGCCTGTCCATGGTGTGCGGGCTCATCCTCGGACTTGTCATCGCCAGCATCGTCATGGCCGTCAAAGCCTCGACCGGCTCACCGTCTGCCACCTCGGCAGCGCAGCACTAATTTACATAAACAGCATGAGCGATACCGCCATAATGGCCATACCGGCGATAAGGCCGTAGATGGCGTAGTGGTGTTCACCAGTTTCTTCCGCGGTGGGAAGCAGCTCATCGAGAGAGATAAACACCATGATGCCGGCCACGGCAGCAAAGCTAATGCCCATGGTGGCCGGCCCCAATACCGGTAAGAGCAGACCAAAGCCGATGAGTGCGCCCAGCGGTTCAGCCAGCCCGGAAAGCGTAGCCCACCAAAAGGCCTTCTTGCGCGAGCCGGTCGCCTCCCGCAGCGGCACCGCGACGGCGATGCCTTCCGGGATATTATGGATGGCAATCGCCACTGCCACCGGAACAGCAATCTCCTTAGACTCCAGGCCGGCTAAGAAGGTGGCAAAGCCCTCCGGGAAATTGTGCAAGCCCAGCGCTACCGCGGTAAATACGCCCGTCTTCATCAACCTGCCGCGCCGGGCATCTTCTTCCGTCGTGCCCGGTTCGTGCGGGTTGATCTCTTCTGGCACTATCCGGTCAATAATCGCGATGACCGCAACGCCAGCGAAGAAGGCTCCTACCGCGGCCCAGGTGCCGGGTTTTTCGCCGCCGAGGGCATCGCTAAGTTGCGCTATGCCCTCCGGCAGGATTTCCATGAAGGAGACATAGAGCATCACACCCGCCGAAAGCCCCAGGGCCGCGGCCATAAACGCGGGCCCTGGCTGGCGCTTTCCCACCGCCAATGCCCCGCCGATGGAGGTGGACAGGCCCGAGAGCAGGACCAGTCCAAAGGCGAAGGCGAACGTGGACAAGGTCATAGTCTGTGACTGTACCTGACAATAATTATCAAGCCTTAATGGGAAGGCGGGGTCTGTGCATCGTCTTCGCCGGAGCCGGATACGAACTCGCCATCGGCCACCGAAGGATCATCTTCCACGTAGCGGCCAGCTTCGTAGTCATAACCAATGGCATATCCTTCCTCATCAGTGCGCGCGTACCACTCCGTGACCTCTGCGGCGGTGGAATCAAACTCGCCGCCGGTGGCGTAATCGGAATCTCCCGTTGTGGGCTCGATAGACAGGGCAAAATTATCGCCGTAATCACGCACGCCGTGGATGACAGCATTGGAGACGGCCTGGTGCTCGTAATAGTGGCGGATCGAGGCCGGATCATGGCGCAGTTCTCTAATGAGGGCAATGCACATCAGCACGATGATGACGGCAAAAGGAAGCGCCGTAATGGTGATGAGGTTTTGCAGGCCTTGCAGCGCGTTTTTGCCGCCGGACATGAGAATGACCACGGCGATGCCCGCCATACAGAGCACCCAAAAGACAGTGACAGTGGGTTTCGGCTGCGGGTTGCCGCGCTGGGTGAGCTGGGAATTGACCAGCGAGGCCGAGTCCGCGGTGGTGATGAAAAATACCACTAGCATGACGATGACCAGCGGGGCCATCCAATTGGATCCGGGGAAATGGTCCAAGACGTTGAAGAAGATGTCTTCGGCCGCCGGCATGGAATCGATGGTGCCATCGGGGGCGATATCGCCATCGCGGCGCTGCAGCCAAATGGTGGTGCCGCCCAAGATGGTGAATGCGGCGATGATGATGGCAGAAGGAATAAACAGCACGCCAAGGACGAATTGGCGGATGGTGCGACCTCGGGAAATCTTGGCCACGAATACGCCAACGAACGGCGACCAGGATACCCACCACGCCCAGTAGAACGTGGTCCACGAGGATAGGAAGGAGACCATATCTTCGCCCTCGCCCATGTTGGCGGACAACATTTCGGGAGTGTTGTCGAGGTACTCAATAATGACCGCGGGCATCATATTGGCCAGGAGAGCAGTCGGTCCGATGACGAAGAAGAAGATCGCGATACCCAGCGCCAATGCCAGGTTGATATTGGATAGCCACCGCACGCCCTTAGCCACACCAGACACGGCGGAAAAGATGGTGCCGATGGACAGCACGACAATGATGACCAAGGCTGCGGTATTGCCAGTGGTAGACCAACCGCTGACGATTTCCACTCCGCGGCCGATCTGTAGCGCGCCAATTCCCAAAGTCGCCGCAGTGCCAAAGAGCGTGGCGATGATCGCCAGGCCATCGATAATGCGCGCCGGTGCGGAATCGGTGGAGCGGTTGCCAAAAAGCGGCATCAAGATGGAGCTCATGAGGGGTACGCGACCGCGGCGGAAGGACACATAGGCCACGCACAGCCCGACGATGGCGTAGATGGCCCACGCGTTAAGGCCCCAGTGCATGGCCGATTGGGCGAGCGCGCCGAGCACCGCTTCATCGCTGGCGGCTTCATAGGCGCCTGGGCGCGGTGAGAGATAATGAGTGAGCGGTTCGTAGGGTCCGAAGAAGATAAGCCCGATGCCGATGCCCGCACCAAAGAGCATGGCGGCCCAGCTAATCGTGGAAAACTCCGGCTTTTCACCATCCACGCCGAGTGGGATTTTCCCGTATTTGGAAAAGGCGAGGATCAACAGCAGGAACATCAGGAAGGTGGCCAGTGCAGTAAAGATCCAGCCTAGGTTGCGCATGACCCAATCCAGGGCGGTGGAGGAGGTATTAAAAACCTGTTCGGGAGCGAGCACGCCCCATATTACGAAGGCGATAACGAGTCCACCGACGACGCCCAGGATGGTCTTATCCACGCTGTATTTAACCTTCTGGTCCTCAATGGACACGCCAGGAACCAAGGCAGGGTGAATATTGTGCGGGTAGATGATGTCGTGCAGTATGCGTTGTGCGCCGCGCACGCGCTTTTGACTTTCTTCCGTATTATTAACGTTCTCCAGCCCACTGGTGGTTCCGTTATCGGGCCGAGGCGATGAATTAGATGACAAAGCCCTACTCCTATTTCATTATTCACTATTCAACTTGTGGGAATTATTAACACGTTAACGAACAATGCCGAAAACCACCGGCTAAGCAATGTTTTACCCCCACATGCGTAAAATGAAACCCGTACGTTACGCCCCGCTTTGAAGCTTTGGAGTTACTGTCTTCCTATGGTGCCTTACCCGCTTGCTACCAGCTACTTCGGCGTCGAACACGTCGCTATATTGGAACATGTTATCTCCGGCACGGTGCTCAGCATCCCCGGTATGGGTAGTCAGCCCGCGCTTATCGATGTCTCTCTAGAGCCCGATACCTACTCCAACGGCTGGCGGGTGCGTTCGGAGTTTGGCTTCATCGGGTTTCTCGATGAGGTAGAGGCAGCCGAATACCCGGACCTGCACCGGTTGAAGGCATCGCAAGCCACCCCGCAGACAGTAGCCACGGTCGGCATTGTTGACGGCGAACTCGAGGTTGCCGTCTCCCTCGGGCTGTGGCCGTGGATGGTGCCGGTCAATGACCAGCCGGCCGAATCGGCGTTGCTCGCCGGCGGCCACGGTGCAGTCGTTGATACTGCGGCGGGCGACCTGACCGAGTCGCAGCTATCTCACTTTGAAACGCAGCAGTTCTTTGTCACACTCAAAGTCATCGATGATGCCGTCGTGGCCGCCTGCGGCGATACTGTGCTCGGCCCGTGCGGCGCGTTGAGCCAGTTGCCTGGCCTGCGCACCGCGTATGCGGCGGCGCAAGAAGCCGGTACCACGATGGCCGCCCGTGCGTATAGCGCCGGTGGGATGATCGCGGTCGATATCCCCGCAGCGGATTCCCCAGATAGCGAATTATTCTCCCCGGCGGTGCCACCCCTGCGGGTGCCGTCTGGCCGCACCGCGCTTCCTGGTGCCACTACGTCCCACCGGGCCACCCCAGCTCCGCCCGAGGAGTGGGAGTTCGCGCTGGAGTCCGCTGACATCGCCGGCGATCTTCCCACAGGCACGCGGCGCCCGGTCAGTCCCAATACCGACGCGGCCACGGCAACCACAGGTTCTGCAGAAGCCCCGCCCGCGACGCCCAGCGCTACCTCGGAGAACGGCGCTGCCGCAGAGGACAGTGCTGCCCCAGAGGACGGCGCCACGGTAGGCATAGACAAAGAAGAAAAGGCATCTCCCACCCCGCCGGCGCCTCGTGCTCGCGACAACGATGAGGCCGCAGCACCACCCGCTAGCAGTGGCTTGGCCGACTTGGTCTCATCCATGCCGGGCTCACAAAACCTGAGCTGGCGCGCACTTCCCGTCGCGGAGGAACCGGGCCGCTTTTCTTCCGAATCCGCCCGCGTGCGTGCCCGGCGCGTGGCGCGCGAGCAGTCCCGCCCGCGCGGCGGAAATCACCGCAAATAGATCGGACACGTTTGCTTAGCGCAGTGTGCGCTTGCCGCCTTCGCCGCGGCGGGTAATGCCGTGGGCATCGAGGTATTCCAGCAGCGGGATGGCCACCCGGCGGGTGGTCCCTAGCGCTTGGCGGGCGGCGGACAGGGTGAAGGGCTGCTCGAGTTGTGAGAGGTGCTCCCGTGCCTTGCCCGGCGCGTCCGGTAAGAGGATGATCCCGTCTTTCAGGCGTAATAGGCGCCCGGCCCGCTCGGCGGCGGCCAGTTCTTTCTCGCTCAGTCCCAGCTCTTTAAGATCGTATGCCTCCGGTGCGGCAAAGGGTTCAGTTTCTAACCTGCGCTCCAATTTAGCCACGCCAGGCTCGGCGGCGCCAAGATCCACGGTGTGGCCCGGCAGGCGGATAAGGCCTTCGGATTCTTCCGCGTGGGCAGCGGCCACCGCTAGGCGCAGCAGCCCCTCTTCCTTAAGTCCCAAGGCATCGAGTGCCGCCTTGCGCGGCATGCCCGGTGCGAGCGGATTGGCCGCGGCGTGCTCCTGCAGCGCGGTAGTCAGCGCTTCTTTCCAGCGCGTTACCTGGCGGGCGGCAATCCACCACTGTTGAAAGTTAATGATGCCCGACGGCGTGGCATCGGTGTCATAACCATCGAGTTCCAGGTCCGCGCGCCGGGCATAGCCCACACGCTGCAGGTAGGAGGAAGGATTGCGGAAAGAGGTGTGCTCCGCCAATGCCTCGGCACGCTTGCGGGCGGCACCGCGGCGATATAGCTCCGGCGGGCGCACGTCGATGACCTCCACGCCGGCGCTGACATGGCGGCCACCGGGGCTGCGGACGACAAGGCGATCCAGGATGACCAGCGGCATAGCGCGCGATAGGCGCAGGCGGGCAAAATCCGCTGATAGCGGCCGCAGGTGCGCTTCTACTCCGGCGGTACCGCAGTGGACCACGAGGTTATCGGGCAGTTCATCAAGTGCGGTGCCAAAGGTGCGGTGGACGTCTACGGTATCGATAGCGCGCCACGCACCTGGGCTAAGCAGCAGGTCACCGCGGTGGATATCGGCGGCATCAACCCCGCGCAGGTTAACTGCGGCACGTGTTACGGGGCCCAAGGATTCCTGCGCGGTATTTTCGCTGTGCAAGCCGCGGATCTCCACGCGGTTGTCCCCTGCCGCGGTGGAAAGCACCAAGGTATCGCCGGTGCGCAGCGTGCCAGCACTCAGCGTCCCGGTCACCACGGTTCCCGCGCCCTTGACGCTAAAGGCGCGGTCGATCCACAGGCGCACCGGGGCGTCTGTGTCGGGTGCGGGCACTTGGGCCACCAGTTCATCCAGCGCCGCGCCCAGTTCCGCCAGGCCTTCGCCGGTGTGGGAGGAGACGGGGATAATGGGGGCATCGGCAAGCGGCGTGGCAGAAAACTGCGTGCGCACTTGAGCGGCGACCTCCGCGCGGCGCTTTTCATCGGCGCGGTCGCTGCGGGTCAGGGCGATAATCCCGTGCTCGATACCCAGCGCGTGCAGCGCATCGCGGTGGTCGGTGGATTGGGCCTGCCAGCCCTCGTCCGCGGCAACCACGAAGAGCACCACGGAGGCCGGGCCTACACCGGCGAGCATATTGCCAAAGAACTTTTCGTGGCCGGGGACATCGACAAACGCCACGTCCGCACCAGAGGGCAGCGCCGTCCACACAAAGCCCAGGTCAATAGTGAGCCCGCGGCGCTTTTCTTCGGCCCACCTATCCGGATCCATATCCGTTAAGGCGCGCACCAGGCTGGATTTGCCGTGATCCACGTGGCCGGCGGTCGCGATAACGTACATCTACATCACCGCCCGGATGGCCGCGATGAGAACCTCATCCTGGGTCTCGGGCACGCAGCGCACGTCGATGAGGCAGCGGCCCTGGTGCTGGCGCGCCACCACCGGCGGGGTGTGCTGGCGCAGCTTTGGTGCCAGTTCCTCCGGCAGGGATACCGCAACGCCGGGCAGCGGGTACTCGGGGGCTCCTCCCCCGCCCACGCGGCCTGCGTGGTCGACAACCTCGCCGCCCACCGCCGCGGCGATGGCCTCGGTGCGCGCGCGGTGGCACGCCGGGTCAAGGTGGAGCGCCTGCTGCACCGCATTGGCAGGCGTTGTGATCGCTGCTTCCAAGGCATTGAGCCGCAGCTTATCGATGCGCACCGCCCGCGCCAACGGGTGCTTCTTCACCGCCGCAATCGCGCCCTTAGTGCCCAACAGGATCCCGGCCTGCGGCCCGCCCAACAGCTTATCGCCCGAGGCGATGACAATATCCGCCCCGGCCTTGAGCTGCGCGTGAATATCGGGCTCGTCTGGCAGGACCGGATCATGGGTGAGCAAGCCTGAGCCGAGATCCACGATAAGGTTCGTGTCTTGTTTCTTCGCCAGCTGCGCCAACTCGCCCACGCCCACAGAGGAGCTAAAACCTTCAATCCGAAAATTGGACGGGTGCACCTTCAAAATCGCGCCGGTCTCCTCCCCCAGCGCGCGTTCATAATCGTTAAGGTGCGTCCGGTTGGTCGCGCCTACCTCCCGCAGGCGCGTCGCGGTGGATTCAATCAGCTCCGGTAGGCGGAACCCCGCGCCGATTTCAATGAGCTCGCCGCGCGAGATGATGATCTCCTTGCCCGGGGCCAACGCGGCCGTGGCCAGCAATAGGGCCGCCGCACCGTTATTGACCACCAGTGCATCCTCCGCGCCGGGGCAGGCCGCCAATAGGGCCTGGGTGGCACCGGCGCCGCGCCGGGACGAGCGCCGCCCGGTGTCTAAGTCCATTTCCACGTCGGTATATCCGGCCGCGTCCTGCAGCGCGGCTATCGCAGCCTCTGGCAGCGGGGCGCGGCCCAAGTTTGTATGGATGATGACGCCGGTGGCGTTGATGACCGGCTGCAAGGAATGGGTGCTGTGGTCAGCCAGCCTTCGCGCTATTTCTTCTTCTACGCCGGTAACGGGCACCTCCCCGCGCCGGGCGGCGGACAGCACTCCTTTAATCGTTGCGCGGACGGCGTGTTCTGCGATTATCTCCCGCGCGCTTTCTACTGCGGGGAGCCGCAAAAGCTCATCCATGCGGGGTAAATTCCGGCGGGGATCACGGGCATTATTCGCGGGGCGACCAGCGTGATGGCTCGGCACTCGTTTTCCTCCTTGCGCGCGTATGGCGGAGACGGACAGGAATCGAACCTGCCAGACCGAGATGCTCGGCCTCACCGGTTTTGAAGACCGGGGCGCCCACCAGGACACGTACGCCTCCGCCTGGCTACTTTACAGATCCCCCGCGCAGCCCACCGCCGCCGCCCCACCACTTTCCGGCGGGTAAAATGACCAGCATGACCGAGCAGATTAATTTAACCTCTTTCGCCGCCGGTGGCGGCTGCGCCTGCAAGATTCCCGCCGGGGAATTGGAATCGGCGGTAGAAGGGCTCATCGGTAAGGCCGATCCCAATGTCCTGGTCGGCCTCGACGATGGCGATGATGCTGCAGCAGTCAAGATCGACAACGGCCTCGCCGTGATTTCCACCGCGGACTTTTTCACCCCCATGGTCAATGATCCCTATACCTGGGGCCAGATCGCCGCAGCCAATGCGCTATCCGATGTCTACGCTATGGGTGGCACCCCCATTACCGCCATCAACCTCGTGGGCTGGCCCAATGAAAAGCTTGGGTTGGACGTCCTGCGCGAGGTGCTGCGCGGCGGCATGGATAAAGCCACCGAGGCGGGCATTTCCATTACCGGCGGCCACTCTATTACCGCCCCAGAGCCGCTGTACGGCATGGCGGCGACGGGCATCGGCGATCCCGAAAAACTCATGCGCAACGATGCCGCGGAGGCCGGCCTGCCCATTACGCTGACCAAGCCCATCGGCGTGGGCATTTTGAATAATAAGCACAAGGCCACCGGCGAGGTATCCCAAGCAGCCATCGATTCCATGACCGCGCTCAACCGCCAGGCCGCCCAGGATGCGGTTGCCGCCGGTGCGCGCGCGGCCACCGATGTCACTGGCTTCGGGTTACTGGGCCACCTGTACAAGATGTGCCGCGCCTCCGGGGTGTCGGCCGAGCTGGACCTTTCCGCCGTGCCCACCGTGGACGGCGCCACCGATGCCCTCGCGGAAGGCTTTATCCCGGGCGGCTCCCGCCGCAACCTGGATTGGGTGCGCCCACACCTGCAGCCCTCCTCCCTTACGGAAGAAGAGCTAGTGCTGCTTGCCGATGCCCAAACTTCCGGCGGCCTCCTCATCATCGGCGAGGTCCCAGGCTACCCGGTCATCGGTCGCACTAACCCGCTTTCTAACGATGCCAACATCACCATTTCCTAAGATGAATCACCGCATTTTTAGCCTTCCCCTTGCCACCCTCGCCCTCGGCGCGGGCCTTGTCGCCTGCGCCGACGAGAGTACCAACCGCAGCTGCTCGCCCATCGAATTATCGGAACTGCGCACTTCCCTGCCAGACACCCTCATCGGCGCTAACCAGGATCCCGATTCCACCAGCGATGAGAATGACTCCTTCTCCGTGCTCTACGGCGGCGACTCGCCGGAGAAGGTTAGCGTACTGGGCACGAAATACGAGTCCGATAACGAGGCCGTATGCCCCGATGACCCAGATGCGGCGGCAGAGCGCTACTTGGAACTGGTCAATGAGGACATCGATAAGCAAAATGCCGCCCAAGGCCGCGCGGGAAATGAGTACAAACCATTCGATTTCACCGCAGCGGACCGGCATTTTTATTGCTCGGCCTGGGCGGTCGAGGATGCCATCTCGACCACCTGCGTGACCACGGTCCATGACGCGGCGGTCAACTACTATCTCCACCGCGATTCCGAGTCCTTAGAGGCGGAGCAATCGCGCATGCAGGAGATCGGCGAAGAGCTCGCCGATTCCTTTGCCAACCTCGACTAAGCCTGGCCAGCCCTCGCTAGCCTGCGCTGAGCACGTCGGTGGCAAGACCCTGCTCGCGCCGGCGCCGCTCCGCGCGGCGCTTTTGCGGGCCCATCGTGGTGGCCGGGTTCTTGACCGCTTCAAGGCCCGCGTTGAGCACGCCAAAGCGCGTGCACGCGGATCCGGCAAGCAATGATAGGCCCACGGCCACAGACACGGCGCGGGACTTCGCCGCCGCCACCGCACTGCCCACCCCGCCAGCGGCAATCAAGTATTCCGAGGCGCGCATGAGCTTTCCCGGCGTTCCGTGATGCAATTCCTCGCGCGGCTCCGGCTCCATATTGCTTTCAAGCACCTTCGTCGCCGCGATATCGCTGGCCGCAGCTGCCATTCCTAAGGCACGGGCGGGACCGGCGTGCTTTACCGGAGTGGTCACCATGGCCAGGCCAGAGGCTGCTGCCGAAGCCGAGGACACAAAGACATAGGGCAAGTGCCGCTTCATGTCATTCCACACTGGGTTGGACGTATTAGACAGCAATACCGCCGTATATCCGGCCAGTGGGCCACCGAGCACACCGGTTATCACTCCGGCCGGAGTCGCGGCCTTGCTCAGGCTCGCGCGCAGCCACTTCGGCAGCGGAAATCTCCGCTTGGTCGCGTTATCCACCTCTACCACGGCCGGAATGGCCGCCGCGGTGGAAAAGCCCGCGAGCAGCCACGATCCGAGCGACATCGGCGAGGTCACCTTGAAGACGCGGAACATATTCAACGCGCGCTCCGGCCGGCCCAGGTCCAAAATCAAAAAGACCGATCCTGCGGCCGCCGCGCCAAAGGCCGCTACCCGCGTGGTCCGGCGCAAAGGTGCGTTGCCTGCGGCCTGTGCACCGGTAGCCAAAAGGCCCGATCCGCCGGCTATACCGCCCAATAAGAAATATCCACCGATGGGCCACTCCCACGGCGGGGCCTTAACCACGGGCCTGCCGTAGTAGGAAGAAAACTCAAAGTCTTCTGCCATCCGCTCCTCTTTGGAGCCATCCTGCGCACCCGCGCCCGGGCGCTTGCGCTTCTTCTTGCGCTTTGGCCCGTCGAAATTACGGTAGCGATTCGGCCGCTCCGGTTGCGGTGGCCGGTACTCATCAAAACCGCTCATTTGCGCCCTCCAATCAAAAAGGAACCCGCCACGGCGAGTGCCATCCCACCGATGGCCTTGGCCGCGGTTTTATACATGTTCGGCAAATCCGCAGTGGGCACGCGCGGGTCCGGCGGCAGGCCATAGACCTCTGGCGAATCCAGCAATAAGAAGATAGAGCCGGTTCCGCCCACGCCATCATTGTCATTGGCGCCATAGAGCCGCGCCTCCGTTATGCCCTGTTCGTGCAGGACGCGCACGCGATCCTTCGCTGCGGCCAGCATGTCCTCATAGGTACCGAACTGGATGGAATCCGTCGGACACGTCTTGGAACAGGCCGGCTGCTCGCCCTGTTTCAGGCGGTCATAGCACATGGTGCACTTCTGGGCGACGCCCACATTCTTAATCGGCATTGCCTCGCCAGGCGTATGGTCTGTGCCTTGGGGCTTGCGCTGCTTGAGCTTTTTGAGCACGTTGATGCCGGCGTGCGAATTATCCTGATAATCCACCGTCGCGGTCTTATCGTATTTCAACGACACCCCGCCGTCATCGCGGCGTTCGATGACGCCGAAGGGGCATCCCGCCACGCAGGTTCCGCAGCCATTACACACATCATCTTGGACGACCACGGTGCCAAACTCGGTGCGGAAGAGAGCACCCGTTGGGCACACATCCAAACACCCAGCATGCGTGCAGTGCTTGCAGACGTCCGAGGACATCAACCACCGGAACGTATCCGTATCCGGCGGGGTGGTATCGACCTCGTCAGGCTTTCCACCGATGGTGGGCATGCCTAGGGAAATAAGCTGTTTTCCCTCTTCACGAGCCTTCTCGATACGGTCATTGTTTTGTTCCACAAAGGCTACGTGCCGCCACGTATTGGCGCCCAGGGCGCCGGTATTGTCATAGGAATTACCGGTGACGTCATATCCCTCTACCGGGTTGCGGTTCCATTCCTTACACGCCACCTCGCAGGCCTTGCAGCCGATGCACACAGACGTATCGGTGAAAAAGGCCATGCGGCGGTAGGAATCATAGCCGTGCTGGCCCGCGTCCTCGGTCAGTAGATTAGTCATTTACTTACCTTTTTCGCCTTCGCTTGCCGTCTCATCATCACTACTATCCGCGCCAAACTGACCATGCTTTTCGGGCTCGGGGTTATAGGTAAACGAGTCAGGAACCGACAACAAATCATTGCCGGAATCAACGCTCAACTGCGCCCGCTCCTGATACTGCTTGAGCAGCTTCAAGCGGCCTTCTCCCCTAGGCCTGCGGCCCGGCTGGATATCGCAGGCGCCGATCTTTGAGTTCTGAATGAACACATTCGGCTCGAGCGTAAGACCCAAGAGATCGTTGGCACCGTCACCGGCCACAGCGGTGGTCTCGGACTCGCCGTAGTGGAAGGGCAGGCCAATCTGGTGGAATTCTTCCCCATTGATCTTCAGCATCTGCATGCGATCGGTGACCAAGACCTGCGCCTCAATCACGCCGCGCGGCGAGATAATCGTCGCCCACTCGCCATTTTCCAAGCCGCGCTTTGCGGCCAAGTCCTTATCCACCTCGCAGAATAGGCCCGGCTGCAGCTCCGCCAGATAAGGCAGACGGCGCGACATCGCACCCGAGGTGTACATCTCCGTGAGGCGATAGGTAGAAAATACGAACGGAAAAACCTCCGCACCGGGCATGCCCGGTTCTGGACGCTGCAAGTTATCCGGGCGCTTGATGGTCAAGCGCGTCGGCGATTGCTGCTGCTTATACAGCACGTTGGTCACCGGAGACTCCTGCGGCTCGTAGTGGGTGGGCAAAGGGCCATCGGAAAGCCCGGAAGGCGCAAAGAGCCACCCGCGACCGTCCGCCTGCATGATGAAGGCGTCCGTGCCATCAAGGGCGTCCGGACCGACGGCATCGGCGGGAGCCTTGTACTCGGGCGACTTCGTCACTGGGAAGTCAGGGACGTCATCACCTACCCACCTGCCCTGGGCCTCGTCCCACCACACGTACTTCTTGCGCTCGGACCACGGGGTGCCATCCGGCTTGGCCGATGCCCGGTTGTACAAAATGCGGCGGTTAGCAGGCCATACCCAGCCCCACTCGGGCGCGACCTCGTTCTGCTCCGAACCCGGGACCTTGCGCGCGGACTGGTTAACGCCGTCCTTGTACACGCCGGTGTAGATCCAGCAGCCGCCGGAGGTCGTGCCGTCATTCTTCATCTCCACGAAGGTGGGCAAAAGCTCGCCCTTCTTTGGACCATCCAGGTAGTAGCCGTTGATCTCTTTGAGGACGTCCTCAGAGTTCGGCTCACCTTCCTCATCTTCCGCATAATCCCACGTCACCTTCTGAAGCGGGAGATCGCGCGGATCAGTGGAATCGCGCAGGCGTTCCTTCAGCTTCTTGCCCAGCTGGTAGAAGAACCACAGCTCGCTCTTGGCATCGCCTGGCGGCGGCGCCGCTTGGAAGCGCCACTGCAGCATGCGTTGGGTCTGGGTAAAGGTACCGGCCTTTTCCACGTGGGTGGCTGCGGGCATTAGGAAGACCTCGGTTTCGATGTCTTCGGTCTTCAACTCGCCGTTTTTAATCTCCGGTGCATCCTTCCAGAACGATGCGGTTTCGATTTCCTGGAAATCGCGCACCACTAGCCACTTCAGCGATGCCAAACCGCGACGTTGCATGCCACCATTGGACTGCGCCACCGCCGGATTCTGGCCAAAGACGAAGTAGCCATCTACCTGCCCATTAAGCATGGCCTGCAGGGTTTCGTAGGTGGAATGCGCGCCGGAAATGCGCGGCATGAGGTCATAGCCCCAGTTATTTTCCTTGGTCGCCGCGTCTCCCCAGTAGGACTTCATCAAGGACACGGCGTAATTTTCGCCGATCTGCCAGAAGCCCTTTTGGGACTCATCCCGGATCTCATCCACGAATTCCGGCCACGTCTGCTTTTCCACGCTCGGCATGGGCAGGTAGCCGGGCAGGGAGTGGAAGAGCGTCGGGATGTCCGTGGATCCCTGAATGGAGGCATGCCCGCGCAGGGCCATGATTCCGGAGCCCGGACGGCCCACATTGCCCATCAAGAGCTGCAAAATGGCAGCGGTACGGATGAACTGCGCGCCCAAGGTGTGCTGGGTGAAGCCCAAGGCATAAGCGAAACACGTGGTGTGTTCCGGATCCGAATTCTGCGCAATGGAATCCGCCAGGTAGTAGAAGTCTTCCTGCGCGATGCCGCAGGTTTCTTCTACCAGCTCAGGGGTATAGCGCGCATAGTGGCGCTTGAGAATCTGGAAGACCGAATTCGGGTGCTCCAGGGTGTCATCTCGCTCCACATTCCAGGAAGAACCTTCCGGCTTTTGCACGTACTGCCACGAATCGGTCACGTACGTGCCGGTTTCCGGGTCATAGCCAGAAAACAGTCCGTCCAATTCCTCGGTGTCCTGGTAGTCCTCCGAGATGATCATCGGCGCATTGGTATATGCCACGACATAATCGCGGAAGTACAGTTCATTCTGGAGCATGTAATTAATGACCGCACCCAACAGCACCACGTCGGTACCGCCGCGAATACCAATGTGACGGTTGGAGAACGCAGAGGTACGCGTATACCGCGGATCCACGTGAATAATGCGGGCACCACGCTTTTTAGCTTCTACGACCCACTGGAATCCCACCGGGTGGCACTCGGCCATATTCGAACCCTCAATGACGATGCAATCAGCATTCGCCATATCCTGCAGCGGTTGGGTTGCGCCGCCGCGGCCAAACGAAGTTCCTAAACTAGGAACTGTGGCGGAGTGTCATATGCGCGCCTGGTTTTCGAGCTGCACCGCACCGGCAGCGGTAAAAAGCTTCTTGATGAGGTAGTTTTCCTCGTTATCCAAGGTCGCGCCACCAAGGCCAGCGACACCCATCGTGCGGTTCAACGTCCGCCCCGAGTCGTCGGTGTCTTGCCAGCCCTTCCGGCGCGCTTCCAAGAAACGATCCGCGATCATGTCCATCGCGGTGTCTTCATCCAGCTCCTGCCACTCGGTGGAGTGCGGTGCGCGATATTTAATCTTGGTCAAACGCGTTGCGGAGTTGACCAACTGCTCCGACGCCGAGCCCTTGGGGCACAAACGCCCGCGCGAAATCGGCGAATCTGGATCGCCCTCAATCTGGATGACCCGGTCATCTTTGACGTATACGCGCTGGGCACAACCGACGGCGCAGTATGGGCACACGGATTGCACCACGCGGTCAGCTTCCACCGTGCGCCCGTGCTTTTCCTTACTCTTAGAAGACTGCGTATTGATATCCCTGCCAAAGGGATCGCCGCTACGCAGCTGGCGCACCACCGGCCAGTTGAGAGGACTTAAGCGAGACATGACTTTAAATCTATATTTGGGCGGAAAATTTCTCTAGCAAGGTGACCCTAAGCGTTTTTCGCAACTGCGCTGATCGCGCATTCCACGCCCCGCACGACGTCCGCGAGCTCCAGCATCGGGCTGTTTTCTTTATTCTGCTCCTTAATAAACGGCACGTGGATAAAGCCTGCTTTTACCTGCGTATCTTTGAAATGGTGCAGCAGGCCATAAAGCAGGTGGTTGCACACAAACGTTCCCGCGGTGGTCGAGACCCGTGCCGGAATATCCGCCTCCTGAATCGCTGCGACCATCGCCTTCACCGGCAGAGTGGAAAAGTATGCGACTGGGCCACCTTCAACCACTGGTTCATCGATTGGCTGGTTGCCCGCATTATCCGGAATAGAAGCATCCGCCAAGTTGATGCCTACCCGCTCCGGAGTGATATGCCCGCGCCCGCCGGCCTGCCCCAGGCAGACCACCGCGTCCACATCTTCTTCCTCGGCCGCAGCAATTGCCTGTTTCAGTGCTTCACCGAATACCGTTGGCACAGGGTGCTTAATAATCTGCGCGCCGCGGATTTCATCCGGCAGCCTATCCAGCGCACGTTCTGTAGGGTTAATCTCTTCGCCGCCAAAGGCATCAAAAGCAGTTACCAGAATCTTCATCATTCCAGTATGGCAGCTAACGGTACCCCGCTGCTTTGATTAAGCGCTGTTCTCTTAGTTTGCGCGTAGTACCCAACCGCCCTTCGCGCTCACCGGCAGCGGCTTTCACCGGGGCGCTGCGCTATCGGTGAGCGCGAAGGTGAGGAAGACGAATTCGAGCGGACGGGCAGTGTATTAAATCGAGGGCGACCATTCATCTCCCCTACCCCTCCCTTCGCGCTCACGGGAGATAGGCGAGCCAACCGAGCTGATGCTCGCGGTGAGCGCGAAGGGCGGCGTTGCAGGAGGAGGGATGAAGCGCGGGGTTGCAGGAGGAGGAGATAAAGGGCGGGATGGAGGTCGCAGCTGAAGGTGAAAGCATGAGTGGATACTGAACCGCTTTATCTACAAAGCGGTCAAAGCAATTCACCTGCTGCAAACGAGACCCTTTTTCTTTGCGGTTTGACGTGTGGAATAAAGTGAAACTAGTTGAAGTTGAACAGAACCGTACTCAACAAATAGTCAGACCTGTTCATTTTATTTCTAAAGGACGTTCTATGACACAAAAAGTTTCCTCTCGCTCCAAACTTCCTAGCTGGGCAACGGGGTTTGGCGCGCAAGTCATTGCGGGCCTTATTATCGGCCTCATCCTAGGACTGATCGCATCTGGGATGAATACCGATCCTGACAATCCAGGGTGGTTAACCAACCTGCTCAGCGGTGTCGGTGGCGCCTATGTCCAGCTATTGAAGGTCATGGTTCCGCCGCTTATCTTCGCCGCGGTGGTCACCTCTGTAGCTAACCTGCGCAAGGTTGCCAATGCCGCATCCTTGGCCATTTCTACGTTGGTGTGGTTCGCCATTACGGCGTTCTTCTCCGTCATCGTGGGCATCGTCGTGGCATTAGTCATGAAGCCCGGTGCTGGCACGAGCGTCGATGCATCCGCTGCAGAGGATCCGTCAAGCGTTGGTTCGTGGACTGCCTTCTTTGAGCAGCTCCTGCCACAAAACTTCTTTGGCCTTACCGCCTCTGCCAGCGATGGCGAAATATCGCTGAACTTCGGTGCGCTTCAGCTGCTGGTTATCTCCTTGGCCATTGGCATTGCCGCCGTACAGACCGGTAAGGCAGCCGATCCCTTCCTGCACTTTACGGAGTCCTTCCTCAAGGTCATCCAGAAGGTCCTGTGGTGGATTATCCGCCTGGCACCGATTGGTACCGCAGCGCTCATTGGTAAGGCAGTTGCTACCTACGGCTGGGACGCACTTGGCTCCCTGGGCAAATTCGTCTTGGCAATGTATGTGGGCCTGGCAATCGTCTTCGCCGTGGTCTACCCAGCGGTACTGAAGTTCAACAATATCTCGGTCACGGGCTTCTACAAGCGCATTTGGCCGGTAACGTCCTTGGGCTTTGTCACCCGCTCCTCTATGGGTGTTATGCCCGCAACGCAACGCTTCAGCGAACGCGCCTTAGGCGTTCCCACCGAGTACGCGTCCTTCGCAGTGCCACTCGGCGCTACTACGAAGATGGATGGCTGCGCCTCTGTCTACCCTGCTGTTGCTGCGATTTTCGTCGCGCAATTCTATGGCGTGGACCTAGACTTCACGCAATACCTGCTCATCATTTTCGTCTCCGTTATTGGTTCCGCGGCTACCGCGGGTACCACTGGCGCGACAGTCATGCTCACGCTGACTCTGTCCACGCTGGGCCTCCCTTTGGCCGGCGTTGGTTTGCTGCTGGCCATTGAGCCCATCATTGACATGGGACGTACGGCACTCAACGTCACGGGTCAGGCATTGTGCGCGACGGTCGTCGCCAAGCGCGCGGGCATCCAGAACCAAGAGGTCTGGGATGAAGCCGAAAATGGCGTCAAGCACATCATGGAGGAAGACTCCGACGAGGAAGTAAGCGTCAAGGCTTAATAAACAAAAATAAAGGCCCAGGGCACAGCGCCTTGGGCCTTGGGCCTTTATTTATTGCCGGAATGGAAGTGGGCGGCGATGCGCAACACCAGCCGGCTCCACGTGGATAAATACGCTGCATCCGGCGAAAAGCTCGTCGAGGGCGACTTCGACGTCATCGGCAATCTCGTGTGAGTAGAGCACGCTCCAGTCCGCTGGCACCTCCATGGTCAGGTAGACCATTCTTTGCCTGCCGGAGGCTACCGTACGCCGATCCGTGAAAGTCACGGACTTTTCTTTTTCCAGTTCAGCTAAGAGATCCCAAATTTGATCTTGTTCTTCTTGCGGAAGGGCCTCAGAAAGCAGGCTGCTGACGGAATCGCGCAAAATCTTAAATCCCGTCCACAAGATATTGATGCCAATGGCCAAGGCCACAAGCGCATCAAGCCACAACCAGCCCGTAAGATACACCGCAGCCATGCCGACGAGAACGCCGGCGGAGGTCCACACATCCGTAATCAGGTGGTGCCCATCCGCATTTAGCGTCGCAGACCGGTAGCGCTTGCCCGCCTTAATCAGGGCCAAACCGACGCCCAAATTAAGTATCGAGGACAATAGCGACAGCGCTAAGCCCCAACCGCCTTCTTCAACGGGCTGGGGAGTAAAAAGGCGTTGGACTGCGGTGTAGATGATGGCTCCTGCCGCAATGAAAATCATCGCCCCTTCTACCAACGCGGAAATATACTCCGCCTTACCGTGGCCAAAGTGGTGATTATCATCGGCAGGCTTAGCGGCAATACGCAAGGCGCAATAACCCGCGATGGCGGCCACGAGGTTCACGAGGGATTCGAGGGCATCAGAGAAGAAACCAACCGAGCCCGTCAGCCACGCCGCCAAGGATTTCAGGACAATTGTCGCCACCGCCGCGGCGATGGACAACATCATAAAGCGCTCTAAAATACGCTGCTCAGAACTTAAAGAAGACAAGGTCTACTACTCTCCCTTCGGCAACCAGAATCAGTCCGAAGGTCTCGTTCGCATCGATGCCTCGATGCTGAGTGGCCGGGCCTTTAAGCCAGTGTGTCGACCAGTCATCGCGGCGCAGTAAGCGCCGTAGGAACTACTCCCCTTCTAGGTTCACAGGTTAGCAGACGGCGAGAATCCTTAAACATTCAACCAAATCCTTGATCCACCCTAGCGAACGCGAGGAGCCCATATAGACGAAAAATCTCCCTACGAACCAGAAGGTTTCTCACCATCTGGCTCGTAGGGAGTAATTGAGGCTTTTGCCTAGTTTAGTGCTGACCCTCTGCAAACTCTTCGACCAACTTAGCGTTGAATGCAGGCAGGTCGTCCGGGGTACGGGAGGAGACCAAGCCCTGATCGCAGTGGACCTCTTCGTCAACCCAGGTAGCACCTGCATTGCGGAGATCGGTCTGCAGGGACGGGAAGGACGTCAAGGTACGGCCCTTGAGAGCCTCTGCATCGGCTAGAATCCAGCCGCCGTGGCAGATAGCGCCCAAGGGGCGGTCCTCGCCCATGTGCTTGCGCACGATGCTAACGGCTGCCTCATCCAGGCGGATGAGGTCGGCGTTATTGGTGCCGCCAGGCAAGATGATGCCGTCGAAGGTCTCACCCTCGGAGTCCTTGGTCGTAGCATCAACGCTAATCTCGGTACCGTTCTTGCCCGTAATGGTGCCGGCCTTAGGCGCCAGAACCTTTACGGTAGCGCCGGCCTTCTGCACGGCCTCTAGCGGAGAGGTCAGCTCGGAGTCTTCAAAGTCATTCGTAGCAATGATTGCGATCGTCTTGTTTTCTAGCTCAGCCATTATTATGGCCTCCTTATTGTTGTCGGGTACGCAGATAGGATAACTCTACATTCGCGCGCTCGCCACGTTCACTACCGCGACCTGCAACAAGCTAGGTTTTAGCCGCCGATTTTGAAGTCACACACGTCGCCATCGTGCATGATGTAGTCCTTGCCTTCTTGGCGGACCTTGCCGTTGGCTCGCGCTTCGGCCATTGAGCCAGCAGCAACAAGATCGTCGAAGGAGACGATTTCTGCCTTGATGAACTTCTTTTCAAAATCGGTGTGGATTACGCCAGCGGCCTGGGGTGCGGCAGCGCCTTGCTTAATGGTCCACGCGCGGGCTTCCTTTTCACCAGCGGTGAGGTAGGTTTGCAGGCCCAAGGTGGAGAAACCAGCCTTGGCCAAGGTAGCCAAGCCGGGCTCTTCTTGGCCTACTGCCTCGAGCAGCTCGCTTGCCTCGTCCTCATCCAGCTCCAAGAGCTCGGACTCGGTTTGTACATCGAGGAAGACGCAATCTGCTGGGGCGACGAGCTGGCGCAGTTCGTCCTTCTTGGTGGCATCGGTAAGCACAGCCTCGTCCGAGTTAAAGACATAGAGGAAGGGCTTAGCCGTCATCAGGTGCAGCTCGCGTACGAGGGAAAGAGCAATCTCGCCGGTCTTGGCGGCGGCGAAGAGGGTGCGGTCATCCTCTAGGATTTCCTGCGCCTTCTTGGTGGCCTCCACAACAGGCGCCAAGTCCTTATTCTTCCGGGCATCCTTTTCTAGGCGCGGCAGGGCCTTCTCGATGGTCTGCAGATCCGCCAGAATCAGCTCTGTATTAATAACGGAAATGTCATTGCCGGGATCTACCTGGCCATCGACGTGGATGACATTGTCATCAGAAAAGGCGCGGACCACCTGGCAGATAGCGTCGGCCTCGCGGATATTGGCTAGGAAGGCGTTTCCCATACCCTCGCCCTGCGAGGCACCTGCGACGATGCCGGCAATATCCACGAAGGACACGGTCGCCGGCAAGATACGCTCGGAGTTGAACATCTTGGCGAGGGCGTCCAAACGGGGATCCGGCAGCTCCACCAAGCCCACGTTGGGCTCGATGGTGGCGAATGGGTAATTAGCCGCCAAGATTTCGGAACGGGTCAGGGCATTAAACAAAGTGGACTTGCCCACATTGGGCAAGCCGACGATTCCTAGTGTAAGACTCACGGGGCTAATCCTAACGCACCTACCGCGTTATGAGGCAAGATGGTGGGGTGAGTTCTGATAAGCAACCAACACCCGAAAAGCCACAGGCGAGCCCGGGCGATAAGATGGACGGTGACTTCGACACCAACCAATTGGACGACGTATCGCCGCATCCCCCGGGCAATCAGGTCGATCGCTCCGTCATCGCGGGCGAGATGGTGAAATCGACCTCCCTGTGGGCCGTGCGCCTGCTGATAATCGGCGTTTTCCTTTTTGCTGTCTATCAGGTCCTGGGTAGCTTCTGGCAGGGCATCCTTCCAGTGCTCTTGGCTCTTATTATCTGTACCGTGCTTAACCCCATGGCGCGTTGGATGCGAACAAAGGGACTACCCGCGGGCCTGGCAGCGATTGTGACAATCCTGCTCTCTTCAGCCGCCGTCGGTGGGCTCATCGCCTCGGTGGCACCGGACTTCATGCGGCAATCCCAGTCGCTCTACTTACAAACGGTCTCGGGCATCCAGCAGCTCCAGGTTTGGGCCCAGGGCCCACCCTTGAACCTCGATAGCGACGATATGAGCACCTATATCGACGAGGCCGCAGGCTGGTTGCAGGAGCGTGCGGGCGTTATCGCCGGGTCTGTATTTACGGGCATCGGCAATGCCACCTCATTTTTCGTCACGGTGTTCATTGTCTTGGTGCTCACCTTCTTCTTCCTCAAGGACGGCACCAAATTCCTGCCGTGGCTGCGCGATGCCACCGGGCGACGTGCCGGCTGGCACCTCACGGAATTGCTCACGCGCGCCTGGAATACCCTGGGCGGATTCATTCGGGCACAGGCGGTGGTCTCGCTTATCGATGCCATCTTTATCGGCCTCGGCCTCGTGCTTATTGGCGTGCCCTTGGCGATGGCCCTGGCAATCATCACCTTCATCGCCGGCTTCATCCCGTTCGTCGGCGCCATTGTCTCCGGCGCGCTCGCGGTGGTTATCGCCTTAGTGTCTTTGGGCTTTACCCAAGCACTGTTGGTCTTGGGTCTCGTTCTTTTGGTCCAGCAGCTTGAAGGCAATGTCCTCTCGCCGTGGCTGCAGGCTAAGGCCATGAACCTGCACCCAGTCATTGTTTTGGTCTCAGTCATCGTCGGCTCCGCGCTCTTTGGACTCATTGGTGGATTCTTGGCCGTGCCGACCGCCGCCATGATCGCGGTGGCTTATCGCTACGTGCAGGACATGATGAAGCTGCAGTCCGGGGAAAAGCACTCCTCCGAGCTCAACTACTCCACCGTCGCGGGCTATCTCATCGGCCGCTATACCGAAGAGCAAGCGCAGTAAAAGCGCGAGCAATGGCGCAAGGTCCCAGAACACGCCAACCCCGATATCGCCGGCGCCGACGCGGCTTCCGATGGCGATTCCACCACGCTCGATGCCTCCGTCGACGTCGATTCCACCCCGGAGGACTATGACGAACCGAGCATGCGCTCCAACCTGCGCCGGGCGCGGGATGCCTTTGAAAATCTTTGGAACGGAGATTCGAAAAAATAGTGTGCTGTGTCGGCAGCACGTGTCATAGTGGATTCCATGACATCCACTTTGCCCGTGCTGCTGCTGTTTATCGGTCTCCTATTGGGCGCCGTTCTGGGATGGTTGGCCCACTCTCATTCCGCTTCCCGCTCCGCGCCGAGCGAGGAGCACCGGGCGCTGCAAGAATCCCAGCGCCGCCAGGCCGAGCTGCAACCGCTGGAAAAGGCCATGGATAGGCTTGGATTCCAGCTCCAAGAATTGGAAGAAGATCGCACCGCCCACTTGGCCTCCCTGTCCAGCCAAGTGCAGGCGGTGACCCGCACCTCGTCCCGGCTAACAGAGCGCACAGATCAGCTCGTTACGGCCCTCCGCTCACCCAATGTGCGCGGGCGGTGGGGCGAGATTCAGCTAGAGCGCGTCGTCGAACTCGGCGGCATGAGACGGCACGTAGACTTCGATTCTCAAGTCTCTGCCCCCTTAAACGGCCGCATCGTGCGCCCAGACATGCTCATCAACTTGGCCGGTGGCAGGCATATCATCGTCGATGCCAAGGTCCCATTTTCTTCTTACCTCGATGCGCTAGAAACCGAGGATCCAGAAGAACACGCCGGCTACCTGCGCCGCCACGCGCATCAGCTGCGCAGCCACATCCAGGCGTTGTCCCACAAGGACTATATTGAGGCCTTCCAACCCACCCCGGAATTCGTGGTGCTCTTCGTGCCAGCGGATCCCTTCCTCGATGCTGCGTTATCGGTCGATCCTGAGCTCATCGAGTTCGGTTTTGAGCGCAACGTCGTCATCGCCACCCCGAGCTCACTCTTCGCGCTTTTGCGCACGGTAGCTATGGGTTGGCACCAAGAAGATATTTCCGCCAAGGCAAAAGAAGTCCAACGCTTGGGACGCGAGCTCTATTCGCGGCTCAATACCCTTTCGGAGCACTACGGCAAGGTGGGTCAAAACCTCGAAAAGGCAGTAGAAGCCTATAATTCCACGCTCTCCTCGCTGGATTCGCGCGTGGGCGTGACTGCCCGCAAGCTGCACGAAATGGAGATCCCCGGCCGCACGAACAGGGCACCGCGCGAGCCCTCCCCCATTGATACGTGGCCGCGCGGGACAAATTCTTCATAAATTCTAGGCAGTTTTACTGCGTGGATATAGCCATTGGCCCGCGCCAGACGGTAGGATTTTGCGACGTGTCACTAGCCAAACAACGAAAGCCAACCGCCGCGCAAGGCCTGAGCATGCCGAACATATCGCTGCTGAAGGGCCTTGGGCTATTGGCGGCACTTTTGCTCACCGGCGCATTGATTTCCATTCTTGCCGGCTCCATAGGCTGGATGTACTTTGCCTTCCTCATCATCAGCTCGCTGCTCATAGCGCTCATCGTTGAGGAGCGGGGATTATTCCTGTCCATCGCGTCCATCCCCATTTTGTACGCGGTAACCGTGGTGACAGCGGGAATCTTCATCACCAAGTCCAATGCTCCAGAAGGCACCAGTTTTTCTAAAACGTCGCTGCTCACCTCGGTGTATCCGCTGGTCCAGAACTTCGTGTGGTTGCTTATCGCGGTTCTCGGCGCGACGGCAATCGGCGTTTTGCGCTGGATTCGCTTCCGCAAGGCCGCACAGCGCGCTGTGAATCAGCAAAGGGTCTCGCGGCGCGCGGACATGAAGCGGGATCGTCAGAACCGCGCTGAGCGGCTTTCCGTGGCGGAACTCATGGCGCGTAATAGATCCGAAAACCCGCAGGCCTCATCCCCACGCGCCTCTCGCCGCAGATCGCATGCACAGGCGCAACCTCCGCAGAAGCCGCAGAAGCCGCAGGACCGCATCCGCGGCCGCGACCGAGAAGAGCGTCGTCGCGAGCAACAGGCGGAACGCGAAAATCGCTTGCAGCCCGATCCGAACCGGCGCGCGGGAGACGTGATACCACCGGCCCCCGAAACAGATCCCACTTCCTCGATAAAAGACACTGCCAAGAAGCAGCGTTGGGACGATAACCTCTACGAATAAACTAAACCGTGAGCCCCCGGCACTCTTTAAGAGGCCACCAGGCTCACGGTTATCGTTGTTTTAGGCGTTGCAGCGCTAGGTGCGCGCGGGACGCAGATCACGCGGCAGCGCGAAGGTAATGGATTCCGTAGAGGTGGTTACTTGCTCCACGTCATTAAAGCCGCGATCATCCAAGTATTCGAGTACTTCGCGCACCAAGAGTTCCGGCACGGAGGCGCCACAGGTCACACCAACGGTCTCTACGCCGTCTAACCACGATTCATCGATTTCTGCGGCGAAGTCCACCAAGTGGGAGTCGCGCGCGCCTGCCTCGAGTGCGACTTCTACGAGGCGCACCGAGTTGGACGAGTTTTTTGACCCCACCACGATCATCAGATCGCACTTCGGCGCGATGGCCTTGACGGACTCTTGCCGGTTTTGGGTGGCGTAGCAAATATCATCTGATGGCGGGTTTTCCAGGTGCGGGAAACGCTCGCGCAGTTTATTAACGATGACGACGGTCTCATCCACCGAGAGCGTGGTCTGCGAAAGCCAGATGAGTTTTTCATCCTGCAAGTAATCTGGCAGCTTGTCCACGCCGTCGACGCCATCGACCAGGTGCGTGACATCGGGGGCCTCTCCCGCGGTGCCCTCTACCTCTTCGTGGCCTTCATGACCTACGAGGAGGATGTGGTAACCATCGCGCTCGAAGCGCTGGGCTTCCTTGTGCACCTTGGTAACCAAGGGGCAGGTGGCATCCAGGGTCAATTGCTTGCGCTCTTGCGCCTGATTGCGCACCGCCGGGGAGATGCCGTGGGCAGAGAATACGAGGTGAGCACCCTCTGGGGCTTCGGATGCCTCTTCAACGAAGATGACTCCGCGCTTGGCCAGAGATTCAACGACATAACGGTTGTGGACGATTTGCTTGCGCACATAAATGGGTGCGCCGTATTTTTCTAGCGCCTTTTCTACAGTCTCGACGGCGCGGTCCACTCCAGCGCAGTAACCGCGCGGTGCCGCGAGGAGAACATTTTTACCATCAGTCATGCCTCCCAGAGTATCGAAAGGTAAAGCAAAACAATAGTAAGGGCTATCCAGCAGCAAAAGCGCCCATCTAGGCCACCCAAGCGGGGCG
Source organism: Corynebacterium sp. KPL4015 (assembly GCF_040225725.1). Lineage (NCBI taxonomy): Bacteria > Bacillati > Actinomycetota > Actinomycetes > Mycobacteriales > Corynebacteriaceae > Corynebacterium > Corynebacterium sp. KPL4015. The sequence goes on from NZ_JBEHGF010000001.1 coordinate 172,793, forward strand.
GTGCTTGTCCGGAGCACCTACACTAAAAGGCACCGTATGGTGCTGTAGATGGAAAGGGTGGCTGCGTGAACCAACCGGCAAATACTCCAGAGACCCCGTGGCCTGTAGGCCAGGTCAATGACCAGGTGAAGGGGTGGATCGAGCGCCTTGGATATCTGTGGGTGGAAGGCCAATTAACACAGATCAATTACAAGCCCACGTGGAAGCTGTCTTATCTCACCCTGCGCGATGTGCAGCAGGAAAAGTCGGTGCAATTGACCTGCTCTTCCTCAATGCTGCACAACCTACCTACACCGCTGAAGGATGGCGACCGCGTCATCGTGCACGGCAAGCCCGCGTTTTATGCCGGCCGCGGATCCTTTTCCCTGTGGACCACAGAGATCCGACACGTGGGCATCGGCGATTTATTGGCGCGCATCGAAAAGCTACGCGCACAGCTCGCCGCAGAAGGCCTCTTTGATCCCGCGCGCAAGCGCCCACTTCCCTATCTCCCGCAGAAGATCGGCCTGATTACTGGCCGCGGTTCTGCCGCCGAGCGCGATGTCATGGCGGTCGCCCGCGACCGGTGGCCGGCCGTGCAATTCCGCGTCATCAATACCGCGGTTCAGGGGGCAAATACCGTCCCCGAAGTGGTTTCGGCCCTGCAGGAGCTCGACGCCGATGCGGAGATCGATGTCATCATCATCGCCCGTGGCGGCGGTTCTGTCGAAGACCTTTTGCCTTTTTCTGAAGAAGCCCTGCAACGTGCCGTCGTGGCCGCCAGCACGCCGGTGGTCTCCGCGATTGGCCACGAGCCGGATAGCCCGGTGCTGGATAATGTCGCAGATTTGCGCGCGGCTACACCCACGGACGCCGCCAAGCGCGTGGTCCCTTCGGTGGCAGAGGAACGGGCGGTTATCGCAGAGGCACGTTCCCGCATGGCAGCGGCGTTGCGCGGCTGGGTAGAACGCGAGCGCCGTGGATTAGATAATATCTGTTCCCGGCCGGTATTGGCCGATCCGATGACCCCGATCCGCGCCCGGCGTGAAGAAGTCGAGCGCATGCGTACGAGTATGCGCCGCGAATTGCGGGTGTTGTTAGACCGCGAGACCCGGCACGTGGAGTCCCTTCGCGCACGGGTTTCTGCTTTAGGCCCTTCGGCGACGCTTGCCCGTGGGTATTCTATTGTTCAAGTCTTGCCCAAAGATGGCAGCGATCCGGAGGTAGTTAGCTCCTATGAGCAATCACCGCCCGGCGCGCAATTGCGCATTCGCGTGGGCGATGGTTCCATCACCGCCGTATCCATGGCCTCCCAGGCCGCCGATTAGCCAGAAATAGTAGGAGAAATGCTGATGTCAGATGAAACCATTGGTTCCGGCCAGCCGGGCCAGGATGCCTTTACTCCCGTAGAGGAATTGAGCTACGAGCAGGCGCGCGATGAGCTCATTGAAACCGTCAAGATTCTAGAGCTCGGCCAAATGGGCTTGGACGAGTCCCTGAAGTACTGGGAGCGCGGCGAGGCACTTGCTCGCACGTGCGAATCCCACTTGGATGGCGCCTCCAAGCGCGTGGAAGATGCCCTCGAAAAGGCGGAAAACAATGAGCAGCAGGCCGAGGAGGGTGAAGAGTAATGCAGATTTATGGTTACCCGGGAAAGAGGATTGATTTCGTATCCAAATCGGCATCGGCAGGCTCCATCATGGGCGGCGATTCCCGCGCGTTGGTGGAGGAATTTTTCGGGCCGGCGCATACCATCACCCAGGTTTCGACCACCGAGGAGGAACTGAGTTACTTTTCCCAGTCCATCGTACTGCTGCTTGCCGATGCCAAGGTGGTCCAAGTCTCCATCTACCCGCAGCGTTCCCAGCGCGAGCGCGTGGACGTCTACCTAGAAAAGACGCGCCTGAGCGGGCTAGATGCGGCTGCCTTGGAAGAAACCGCCGGTGATACTGAGGGAATCACGGTGAAAGCAGACGATGAGGGGCTCAGCGAGGTTACTTTCCGCTTATAGGCTTGGCCTTGATGAAGGCCTCGGTCGCGGCGGCGAATTCTTCATCGGGGGCCGCACCGGAGATGATGAGGCGGGCATCGCCTAGGTCGGCGATCCACAAGCGGCGCACCGAATCGTCGTCGCTTGCCAGCACGCGCACTTGGTGGCCGGCTACCTCGCGCGTGGAGTTCAGCCCGCGATAGTTAGCGTCGTATTTTTCGCCCGCGTCTTCTGCAGACACCTGGGTTTGGGTGGATTCCACGTAGTTTCCATCTGCGGTAAGCCAGCTGACGACGGTGGCTGTCTCGCCTCCTAGCTGCGAACGTCGGGCCGCATTGGCCTGCCAGCCTTCGGGCATCTGGGGATCTCGGATGGCGCCAACACCGGCGCGGGCCTGCGTATCCAGGAAGGTCTCCTCGTCTACCTCTTGGACTGGGCCTTGCGCTGTTTCCGGATTCACCGAGCAAAGCCCGGTTGCGCCCACCACAAGCAACATCATGAGGACCACTATGGAAAGGGACAAAATGATGTCGCGAGCGCCTTCGAAAATCTTCGGTCTTTGTTCTGCTGCCACGCGCCTTAGTATCGCATGAGCCGCCGTGAAAGTGCCACATGCCTCCCGCGTGCGCACATTCGCGCCGATAATGCTCCCCCGAGAGAGGAAAATCCCCACAAAAGGGGCCCCAAATCGGACCTATTGACACCAAAAAGTGCCAGAATAGGAAAAGTAGAACACTAAGCGCGTGGGAATTACCCCCACGGTGAGAAAACATGGAAGGCAACCACTACACATGTCCGAAAATACTTCTTATTTGCCCGACCGTAACTTGGCCATGGAGCTGGTGCGCGTGACCGAAGCCGCCGCCCTGGCCTCTGGCCGCTGGGTTGGTCGTGGCATGAAGAATGAGGGCGATGGCGCGGCAGTCGATGCCATGCGCAAGCTGATTAACTCCGTGGCAATGAAGGGCGTTGTTGTCATTGGTGAGGGCGAAAAGGATGAGGCCCCAATGCTCTTCAACGGCGAAGAGGTCGGCACCGGCGAGGGTGCGGCGATGGACATTGCCGTAGACCCCGTAGATGGCACGCGGCTGATGGCCGAAGGCCGCCCCAATGCCATTTCCGTAATCGCCGCTGCAGAGCGCGGCACCATGTATGACCCATCCGCGGTTTTCTACATGGAAAAGATCGCCGTTGGACCTGAAGCTGTCGGATCCATCGACATCAACCAGTCCGTGCAGTGGAATATCGAATCTGTTGCCAAGGCAAAGGGCCTGCGCACCGCAGATATCACCGTGGTAGTATTGGACCGTCCGCGCCACGATAAGCTCATCCAAGAGATCCGTGAGGCAGGAGCCAAGGTACGCCTCATCATGGACGGCGATGTGGCGGGTGCCATCGCCACCTGCCAGGATTCCACCTCCATCGATATGATGATGGGCATTGGCGGTACCCCTGAGGGCATCATCACCGCCTGCGCTATGCGGTGCATGGGTGGCGAAATCCAGGGCAAGCTGTGGCCAAAGGACGAAGAGGAAGCAGAAAAGGCCCGCGCCGCTGGCCACGACTTGGACAAGGTCTTGGGCACCAATGACTTGGTCTCGTCCAAGAACTGCTACTTCGCCGCTACCGGCGTGACCAACGGTGACATGCTGAGCGGGGTTTCCTACCGCAATAACGGCGCCTCCACCCGTTCGCTGGTCATGCGTTCCAAGTCCGGCACCATCCGCTACGTCGATTCCTTCCACAAGCTGGCAAAGCTGCAGGAATACTCCGTCGTGGACTACTCGGACCCCACCAAGAACTAAACCTCACCCCCAAATGGCGGGGCGGGCTCGGGCTTTTCGTGCTCTAGTTTTTAGCTTTTCGCCATACTGGGGGTAGACGCACACAATCAATTAACCGAGGTGATTTTCATGACCGAATACCGTACCGAACATGACACTATGGGCGAGGTTAAAGTTCCCGCTGATGCCCTGTGGCGCGCACAGACCCAGCGCGCGGTAGACAACTTCCCCATCTCCGGCCGCGGCCTAGAAGATGCGCAAATCCGCGCACTCGGCCTGCTCAAGGCGGCATGCGCACAGGTCAACAAGGACTCCGGCAGCCTAGATGCGGAAAAGGCAGACGCCATTATCGCCGCTGCAAAGGAAATCGCGGAAGGCAAGCACAACGATGCCTTCCCCATCGATGTGTTCCAGACCGGCTCCGGTACCTCCTCCAATATGAACACCAACGAGGTCATCGCCTCCTTGGCACAGAAGCAGGGCGTAGAGGTTCACCCGAACGATGACGTCAACATGGGCCAGTCCTCCAATGACACCTTCCCCACCGCTACCCACGTGGCGGCCACGGAAGCAGCCGTCAATGACCTCATTCCGGGCCTGAAGGTGCTGCACGAGTCCTTGTCCAAGAAGGCGAAGGAATTCGCGGACGTTGTCAAGGCCGGCCGCACCCACCTCATGGACGCCACCCCAATCACCCTGGGCCAGGAGTTCAGCGGCTACGCCCGCCAGGTGGAGCTCGGCATCGAGCGCATCGAGGCTACCCTCCCGCGCTTGGGCGAGCTGGCCATCGGTGGTACCGCCACCGGCACCGGCCTGAACACCTCCGCTGAGTTCGGCGGCAAGGTAACCGAGGAGCTCAAGAAGCTCACCGGCGTTGAGAACCTGAAGGAAGCTGAAAACCACTTCGAGGCACAGGCTAACCGCGACGGCCTTGTAGAGTTCTCCGGCGCCATGCGCTCGGTGGCTGTATCCTTCAACAAGATTGCCAATGACCTGCGCATGCTGGGCTCCGGCCCGCTGACCGGCCTGGCAGAAATCCACCTGAAGGACCTGCAGCCTGGTTCTTCCATCATGCCGGGCAAGGTCAACCCGGTTATCCCTGAGGCAGTCACCATGGTGGCCGGCCAGGTTGTGGGCAATGACGCAGCCGTTGCCTTCGGCGGCGCGCAAGGCCAGTTCGAGCTCAACGTCTTCATCCCGATGATGGCGCGCAACGTGCTCGAGTCCGCTCGCCTGCTGGCTAACTCCGCCCGCGTCTTTGCTGAGAAGTGCGTCGACCACATCGAGGCCAACGAGGAGCGCATGAAGCACTTCGCGGAGTCCTCCACTTCCATCGTGACCCCGCTGAACTCCGCCATCGGCTACGAGAACGCCGCTAAGGCCGCAAAGCACGCCCTCAATGAGAAGATCACCGTCCGCCAGGCCGTTATCGACTTGGGCTTTGTTGACGGCGAGAACCTCACTGAGGAAGAGCTGGACAAGCGCTTGGACGTATTGAGCATGACCAACCGCGAGCGCGACAATATTTAATCTAGTCCGCGTTTAGCGCTACGACCCCCGCTCGGAAATCGCCTCTGAGCGGGGGTTTTCGCATGCCTCGACGCGCTTGCCAGGCATGGTAAGCGCGGGTAAAGAAAGGGAACATCGGCAAGCGTATGCTGTGACCTACAACATAGATTCGACGTACACATCTACAAAATCACCCATTTTGCACTTGGTGCAAGTTTGCACCGAGTGTAACGTTGCATTCTGTGCAAGAAGAACTATCACTACGCGAGCAGAAACGCCTAGAAACGCGGCTACGCATCGAAGATGCTGCCACCGAGTTGGTGGACAAGCATTCCTTTGGCGAGGTCACTATTGAAGAGATCTGCGAACTAGCCGGTATTTCTCGGCGCACGTTTTTTAACTATTTTGATTCGAAGGAATCCGCCGTGCTTGGGGCACCAAGTGCTGACTTCACCGCGGAAATGCGCGAGTATTTCCTCCATGAACCCACCACCAACATCATGGAATTAGTCCTTAACCTGGTGGAACAGCACATGGAGGGCCATCATGTTAATCCCACGATTCGGGAGAGACGCAAGCGCATTGCTAATGACCCAGAGGCGGCCGCCGCCTCCATTAGCCGCAAGCGTGCGAAATCCATCGAGCTTATTGGGCTCATTGAGGAGCGCCTTAACCAAGAACCGGAATTGCGCATCCTCGAGGGCCATTCAGCGGCAACGGAGGCCATGGTCCTCGCCGGTGTAGTCCGCGAGGCCCTGTGGCTTTCCATCGCCGCCCCTGATAGCGATTGCAGCGACGCTCTGAGTTCGCGTCTTAATGATTCACTGAAGTTGATTAATGATGTTATGAAAGGAATCCGATGGTAGATACAGCCGAAAAGGCTCCTGCGCAGGGCCAGTCGCGGGCGGATAACCTGGGGCTCATTTTCTCTGCGCTGGTGCTCACCATGTTGATGAGCTCACTGGGCCAGATGATTTTCTCTTCCGCTTTGCCAACGATCGTTGGTGAGCTTGGCGGCGTTGACCACATGAGCTGGGTCATCTCCGCATTCCTTGTCACCATGACCATCGCCATGCCAATTTCCGGCAAACTGGGTGACATGTTGGGCCGCAAGTGGCTCTACATTGGCGGCATCGCCGTCTTCGTCGTGGGCTCTGCCATCGGTGGTTTTGCCGATTCCATGACGGTTCTCATCATCGCCCGCGCCGTGCAAGGCTTCGGTGCTGGGTTCATGATGATTTCCTCGCAGTCCATCATCGCCGAGGTCACCTCCTCCCGCGAGCGCGGCAAGTTCATGGGCATCATGGGCGGCGTCTTCGGCCTGTCCTCCGTCCTCGGCCCCGTCTTGGGTGGCTGGTTTACTGATGGCCCTGGCTGGCGTTGGGGCATGTGGATGAATATTCCACTCGGCCTGCTGGCCATGGTGGTCTGCATCTTGGTGCTCAACCTGCGCGTGGGCCAGGCCGATATGAAGCGCTTTGACTGGCTCGGTGCCACCTTCATCGCCATTACTACCGCTTCCCTTATCCTCATGACCACTTGGGGCGGCACCGAGTACGACTGGGATTCCACCATGATCCTCACTCTCGGCGCCATTACCCTCGTCGGCGCGATCATTACCACCATCGTGGAATTGCGGGCTGCCGAACCGCTTATCCCGGTTCGCCTCTTCAAGAACCGCAACATGGCCCTGACTACCCTATCCGGCGTCATCTTGGGCCTGGCCATGTTCGGGGTGCTGGGCTATATGCCCACCTACCTGCAAATGGTCCACACCCTCTCACCCACCAACGCAGGCCTGATGATGATTCCGATGATGATTGGCCTTATCGGCACCTCCACCGGCGTCGGTTTCATCATCGCCCGCACCGGCCGCTACAAAATCTACCCCGTTATCGGCTTGGCCATTACCGCCGGTGCACTCTTTTGGATGTCCCGCTTGTCGGTAGACACATCGCTCACGCAACTCGGCTTCGAGTTCCTCGCCTTCGGCATCGGCCTGGGCATGGTCATGCAGGTGCTCGTTCTCATCGTCCAGAACTCCTTCCCGCTCTCCCAGGTGGGTACGGCAACCGCGGCGAATAACTTCTTCCGCCAGATCGGTTCTGCCCTAGGTGCTTCCTTGGTCGGTTCCATGTTCATTAACAACATGCAGGATGAGATGGCCAACCGCCTGCCGCAGGCCATCCAGCAGCTGGGACCTGAGGGCGCGGCCTATGCCGAGAAGTTTGGCAATGGCGAGGGCAATGCCAATAGCCTGACCCCGGACTTGGTGTCTTCCCTGCCAGAGCCGCTCAGGCAGGCAGTATTAAATTCCTATAATGACGGACTCACCCCGGTCATCGCGCTGATGGTCCCGCTCGTCATCGTCGCCCTCTTGGTCCTGCTTCCCCTGCGTGAAGAGCGCCTGAAGGAGACGATCGATTAATGTCGCTCAACCCCGCAGAAACCGCCGCCACCAGTAGGGAGCTCCATGCGCTGCGCGGTAGCCTGCCGCTTGCCGATGCCCCCATCAACTCCTCCCTCGGCTACCAGGCTGGCGGCCTCGCGGAGGTGCTCGATATTGAGGCAAGCCCCATCGAGGTATGGCACACCCGCGATTACCTCGTGGCCTTGGCAGAGCGCCAAGGCATCGAGGTGCCGCCGTTTAGCCGCCTGAGCGATTTCATGCGCCCACAGGCACAGAAGTGGTTTGGGCGCTGGGAGCTACCCGCAGTCTAGGAGCGCTCTATTCTCCCCAACTGGTTGATCGCCTAGCTTGGGAAAACAAATAAAGGCCGTAGCGCCGCCAGGATGATTTATTCCCCCGGCAGCGCTACGGCCTTCGTGACGAAAAGGCTGAGGGGGATGCGGACATTTTTTAGGACTATTCAGAGTAGCAGCTTGCGTCGGCGTTGATTGATGCTTAATCCGCCGAACTCAAGCTTGATTCTTCGTTCGTTGTAGAAGTCGACATATTCATGAATCGCTTTCTCTAGTTCCTCACGATGGC